>JAOTYR010000016.1 GCA_029861785.1 Candidatus Nitrosopumilus sp. | reverse complement strand
GATCCATCTGGTTCAAATTTTATTACTGATGCTTCTGCTAGCAATCATTTTTTGGATAATCCTGTTTGGCGGGCAAGAATAATTATTGAGGTATCTGATGAGAAAGATGCCAACACAGATGGTTGGGTTTTTGTTCAACTAAACTCGGACAATATTACATGGTTAGACTATTATCGTGATGACTTCGAACGTGGTACTACCAATGTTTATGATCTGCGTTTAGATAATGTTGACACAATAAAGGACATTAATCTTGTTAAAATTGGGCTTGAAGGGAAAATGGTAGATGATGAATTTACGAGTGATGGAATTTGCATTAAATCTATCCTCATAGTAATCAATGATGGTAAAATTTATTTTCAAAATTATGATCATCTATCACCCTATCAATGTAGATGGATTGATCCAGATGAGAATGACGACCCTATCTATGTAAATAGTAATTCTATTTTTAATCAGAATAACGAGCTATGGGAATCATTTGAAACTACTCCATATCCAAGCAAAATTACAAAAAATGAATTAATCAGTAAAAATGAAATGATCATTGGACATTGGAATTACGATTCAAACGTTCATTGGGACAGAAATGAAGATAAAGAAAGTGGATATAGTTTTCAAAGATTAGGTTCTAATGTGTTCCAAATGTTTACCTCTGATCTTAAATTAGAAAGATCTCTTGCACGCGATTCAGATCTAAGTATAACTACCCACTATGCTCCTGAATGCATTGACGGATTTATCATAATGAATTTAGTTCATTATGATGAAGACGAAGATTTTTCATGGACAAATTTCCTTGTTCCAAATCTCAAATTTGATACACGCGGGCTATGGTCTGGTTTGGATTATTTTACATGGCCAACAAATAACAAGTGTCCTACCTTTAATATCGATGATAATGGAGACATAAATTTAGACTATTCTGGACCTCAGTCAATGAAGGCTCTAATTCCAGAATGGGTGAGAAGCACCATGCAATGGTATGTTGAAGGACAAATTAATGAAAAAGAGATGATTGCTGGCCTTCAATTTTTAATTAACGAAAGAATAATCATTGTAGATTAAAATTTTACATTGGTGTGGTTTTAGGAAAGCCACAGGTAATGTATGCCGATGATATCATAGAATCCATAATTTCAGCATGTAGTCACTGAAAGTGAGGAGACTAATGATTTGTTCATTTTGTGACTCGGTGTATTGAATTATCCTGCACAAAAAATAATTTCAAAAAAGTAAAAAGAAAAGAGTTTTAATTGATTTTTGTTTTTTGCGTGCCCCACTTTAGGGCAAATTCTTCTTTGGTAAGTTTGATTAAAGATTTACACTTTAGACATCTACGTGTTTTATTGGTCTTAGAATATCTCCAAAGATGAGCTTCACTTTTTTGATGACAGTTCATGGTTAACTGTATTTGTACCTCTATTTGTACCGGCTGTTAATTTAGTACAATTATCATCCTTCCCAAAAAATAATTTCAAAGATTCGAATCTTGCTGGGTCCAGATACTAAATTTGGAACAAAAATTTATCTTCCAGGTCTTGTAAATCCTGGCTTGATAATATAATTAGATGAAGAGGAGTTTTGAAAACTTTTTCCTGTTTTCCCTTATTTTTTGATTTTCTAGAATCACCATCATTTTCAATTTTGAATAGTTTTTTTGTATCAGGTTTTACTTTAGGATTAGAAGTGTAAATTATGTTGATTGGAGAGGTGTTTCTTTTTTTCTTTTTATTTTTTGGTTCGTCAGGATCAACTGGGTTTTTTTGTGTCCATTTGATATTATTAATGCCAGATAAAGATAATTGTTCAATTTTATAATCTGCTAACGAATTACCCATGTCTCTTTAATTTAGCCTGTTAACTTAAGCGTATGGATGTGGTTTAAAAGGTATTTTTCATCCTTCCTAAAAAATAATTCCAAAATTTAATTAGTTAAATAAAAGAAAAGAGTTTTTACTCTTTATTGGTTCTGTACTTTACCAGATAAATTCCTGCACCTGCAATGCTTCCAACTGTTGGAATCATCCATACTGACACTGAGGATATTCCGCCAATGAGTAATGTTGTACTATCCAGTGGTAAGAGTTTGCCAGCTACTTGTTGATCTTCTGGCTCAACATGTTCAACTGTGTATTGACACTGAATTGATGCTGGGCTAGTAGTAAGAAATATGGATGGGTCAACTTCTATCCAAATTTCAGAACCGTTTGGACCGTTACTAAAAGAGGATTGTACGGGGCCAATTAGTCCAAAGTCTTCAAATGCTTCACAAAACATGTCTTCAATATTACCTTGTACTTCATTTCCATTTTCATCCAACCAATCGATGTCCTCAATGTGAACTGAATGCATTTCTAGGCCGAAAAGATTAGCTGGGTATCCTATGAAAACGGAATTCTCTTCAATATCAACAATAAAATCTTGAGAATCGTTAAAAACGTCAAACAGTTGTTCAGTGCCAAAAATCACTTCAAGTTCTATATTTTGTGGATCTGTAGGAATGCCTTCAATAAAGATAATCACTGTATCTCCAATTGGGTTTGCAAATGCTGGACTAGTCATTCCAGCTAATATAGCCAGAGCAATCGCTCCTGCTAAAATTCTCTGTGTATAATTTAAAGTCATTATTGTCTTAAAAAGAAATTACAATTAATAGAGTTATGAAATTGATAGTCTAGATTACCTGGTCTATTTTTCAGATATTTACCAAAAAATAATTTTAAAATTCAATTAATATAAGAAATTTTTTTCTGCAGACCTTAAGCCATATGGGCACTTTCTTGAGTCATTTTTTTGCCACTTTGTCAAATGAACTGTTCTTTGCTGATTTTTGCATCCAAGGAACTCATGCTCTTGTCATATCAGAGATCTATTAGGTAATAAGAAATGGTAAAGACTAATAACCGGCACTATTTATAACGACAAAAATAACACACTACCGGAAGTTTATGGTTAGAACAAATTCGAAATTAGGTGAAGCCTGTGCCAGATGTGGTAAAAATGAAATTGTGACGGATAGTACGACTGGCGAAAGATTTTGTGGCAAATGTGGGTTTGTTGTTTCTGAAAAATCGCAGGAATCAGGTCCTGAATGGCGGGCATTTACACAAGACGAAGGTGGTAACAGGGCAAGAACAGGGGCCCCAACATCACTTACTATGCATGATATGGGTCTTGCAACAATCATTAATCCTATAAACAAAGATGCTTCTGGAAAACCATTAACGGCCTCTATGAAAAGTACTATTGAAAGATTGAGGACCTGGGATAGTCGAAGTCAAGTTCATGAGCCAGTAGATAGAAATTTTAGACAAGCATTTAGTGAATTAAACAGACTTAAAGATAAACTTGCAATATCAGATTCTGTAATGGAGAAAGCAGCTTATATTTATCGTAAGGCATTAGAAAAAGGACTGGTTAGAGGAAGGTCCATTTCTGCATTAATAGCAGCTGCTCTTTATGCTGCATGTCGAGATACTGAAACACCAAGAACTCTAAAAGATGTTGGTGAGGCAGGTAACATTAAACGAAAAGATATTGCAAGATGTTACAGATTGTTAGTTAAAGAACTGGAATTAGTTATGCCAGTTGTTGACTCGGTTCAATGTGTTGCAAGGATTGCAAGCAGGCTTGGAATTACAGAAAAAACTAAACGTTATGCAACCAAAGTACTAAAAATTGCGCAAGAACATGAAGAGTCTGCTGGGAAAGACCCAATGGGTTTAGCTGCTGCTGCTTTATACCTTTCATGCGTAAAAAATGGTGAAGACATCACCCAAAGAGACATTGCAGAAGCTGCAAACGTTACTGAGGTAACAATAAGAAATAGATACAAGGGTTTGAAAATCGATCAGAATATGGAACTCTAATAGTACATATTAATTCCTGTTTGTTTATTTACAAATTAATTTAGTTTTAGGAATGTAAAATATGCATTAGGGTAAAACCGGACAACGATTTTTGATATTTCTTCCCTTATTGTCTGAAACCAACCTTAATGACATGACGTTAAATCAACTAGTTTTTCATATTACAATATGGAACTTATCGATCATTGTCCAAAATGTAAAGAAGAAGAGTGGAGAATTCCATTAACCACTGAGGGTCTAGGGATTTTATGTCATAAAATTTGCAATGAACCCAAGATTCGATTTTGTGGAATTATAAACTCTCAAGGTAGAATTGTAACGGGCGGTTTTAGAAATGAAATAAAACCACTAGACAATGAGGACCTAAGACGCATGTTATACATGCAATCAAGCTTGGAGCTGTCTATGAAGGGAGAATTTGATGATTCTCTGGGCAATGTCAATTTTATCACCACCTATAGAGACAATGTAACTATAATCACCGTACCAATAAAACAAAATTATCTTCTTTTGATGTCAGTTGAACGAAATACAGAGATACAACAAATAGTAAAGAAAACCATTAGTCTCTTTGAAAGTAATGGTTTGATGAGTAGAAAAAATACATTGATCCCTTCAAAGAGTTGTTCAATATTATCTTCTAAATGTGTGTAAAGGATTGAAAATGGTGTTATTATCTATTGGTCATCTAGAGTTTACTTGAGGGGATTGGTCTTCTTTCAATGATTTCAAATTTCTAGGAAAAATTATGTTAAACAACACTCTTCAGTATCATGCTAAAAATTCTTACATTCATTGTAGATTTCAAAGGTGTAACCAACCTTAGATTTTCCTTTAAAAGCATCCCTCCCTTTCAGACGTAAAAAGCCCTACTAATTCAGATTGAAATGTGAAGTTGGTTTATCTAAAATTTGAAACTATTTTTTGAGAGTATAGAATATTCAATTATTTTTTTTCAGCTATGATGAAATTCTTGTTCAAATAGTTTTCTTAGAATATTTACAGTGTTTGAATTTAATTATCTTTAAATTTAATTTCATCTTTCTTTTTATTATGAAATTTATTCTATCTGGATTATTTTCTCTCATGTTATTGATGACGCTAATTCCTGCAATTTCATTCAGTAGCGCTGATTCTACTGTGCCTTTAGCAAAATCAAACTCAGATATCTCATTTACTGCCGGTACATTTGCAGACAAATACAAAAACCTGGTGTTTACTGGCAATAGGGTGCCTGTGATGATAAAGGTGGTAGGGGAATCCGAAAACGCTGATCCCACAAAAAGAGCCAAAGAAATCCGTTATCTTCAAAACCCTGTTTTAAAATTTTTGTCATTTAGCAATGCGGTAAATGTTGTTTCTGACAAACAAAAAAATGAAATTATTACTCAGATTGATGCCGCATGGATTCCAATTTTAGAGCAAAGAAGTGATGTAATTTCTGTAACTTTGTTGGAAATTCAAAACGATGATAAATGGCACACTGAAAATTTATCTCCAAAAAAACAATTTAAAAATAGTATTCTTTTCTATGACGTAAAATGTAATTCTGGTCTTCAGTTAACTCAAAGATATGATGGAAGTCCTGCGTGTGTAAAGCCAGAAACTGTTTACAAATTAATCCAACGGGGTTGGGTAAGCGAAATCATAAAAGTGATTCAATCAAGAATTATTTCTTCAGAAATAGAACATACTTCATCATATATGAAAAAAATAGTACCCACCCTTGATGATTTTAAAAATACTTTGTATGAATCTCAAGATATTGATTCAATATTTTTTAAATTTGGTAATCCACATGACGATATAGGAAGCGGAATTCATATCTATGTGTATAATCTAAATGATGCTACTCAGATTTGGATGGGATATGCAGACAGGATCTTGTATATGTATCACATCGATTCAGATGGAAATATCTTGGAAAAATTGTTTGTGGAAAATGAAAACTAAATTTTTAAAATTGTTTTTTGAACAGTATTTACATTTGTTATGATAAAACTTCAAGAAAGTTATGGAGAAATTGTTTTTCAGATCTAACTATCTTTGAATTCTTTTTTTAAATCTGATTTTGTAAAATTTTGTATGATTTGGAATAATACGCTTAATACCAAAGTCTACTTCTATGAAATCATGACAAAACCTGTGCCTAAAAAGCAAAAAACAGGCCTCTTTTCTCATGATCAGAGAGAAAAACTCTGTTCTACTGATCCTGATGTTAAATTAAAGGGTGAGCAAAAAAGACAACTAGTCAAACCTGGAAAAGATTTTGATCAAAGATTAGACGCGATATTACAAGATATCAAAATTCTATTAGAACGACCTGACATTCAAGATACTCTCTTTGCAAAAAACAAAGAACGATTTGCAAAGTTCTATGCTTTGGTTGATACAATTAGAATTTTTGATGATTTTGAACCTCCTGAAAACCAAGCAAAACAACAAATGTATAACATGCACTCTTTTGACAGGGCGCCAAAATTTACAATTCAAAGGCAAAAAAATGGATCCTTCAAAAAAATACCAGTTATATATAAACAAAATGAAATGGCAAAAATTGCTAAAAAATTTCCAAAACCAGAATATTTTTACGACATTATAAAAAACAATACACATCTTACAGACAAACAATGGAAATTTTTGGAAAATGTGTTTAATGACCAAATAGGAAAGGTTGTTTTTCCTTTTGTTATACCAAGTTCAATAAAAGAAGGTAAACAATACACTTGGAAGCAAATTGAAAAGGCGTTTCGTGATCAATTTAATAAATTATAGTTTATAATTTTGGAGATTAACTGAAAAACCAACTTTTTATTTTCTCTAATGTAGATTTACACGTGAAGATGTGTTAATACAACTTTTTGGAGCCTTAAACTTTACAAGATTAAACAAACAATATAATTTTATGAAACTCCTTAGAATTTTTAGAATAAAATAAGGAAGATTATTGTGAAAACAAAAAGAAAGCAAAATTAAGTTCTATTGGCCCTAAACTCTACTAGATACCCTACAGCATTTGTAAGCCCAACAACTAATGACGCCATCCATATAGTCATGAATTGAATTCCAAATGGGAATTACGATTTATCATAATTGTAAGAGGGAAGGATTCGAGTATCAAGTACATAAAAATAGAATAAATCATTGCACAATTGCAATGGTTTAGTCATAAATCATTAGATCTTTTTCTTCAAGTAAACTGTGAAGAAGATTCACTGAACGGTAGACATCTTTTTCTGTCTTACCACCGGTGCAGACAAGTTTTCCTGATGAAAATACAAGAATTACTGTCTTGGGATCAAGCATCCTGTGAATTAATCCCGGAAATTGTTCTGGCTCATACATGCTTCGTGGTAAGGTTCTTGCTGCTTTTTCTAAATGGACTTTACCACCAAGATTGATTGAAGAAACAATGTTTTGAACTGTAACATCTGCATTTTTTTTAATTTTAATTCCCCCTTTTCTTAATTTTTGAACAACAGTATTTACTGCTTTTACGGCCATTTCTTCAGATTTAGAACCTGTGCAAACCATCTTTCCAGAAGTGAAAAGTAAAGTGGCAGTCTTTGGAACCTTTAGTCTAAACACTGCTCCAGGAAATTGTTCTGGATGATATTCCACATCTGGAAATTTTTTAGTAATGTCATTAAGATCCAGTTTTTGGTCAATGGTGGCTGAGGCCACTACATTAACAATGTCAACCAGAGGTTTGGTTTGAGTCATAATTTTTCTTTGGGAAACTCATGTAATTTATAACAATCACTTGGTTTTAGGCACAAAATTGGCATATTAGGCTGGAAAGGTCAAATAGGCAGTATTTATTGCACAAAACAAATGAAAATCCCCTTACGCGTAAAAACTAGAGTCCTGTTGAACTACTTCATTAGAAGAAAGATTTCCATGTTTTCGTATAAGTGCTAAAACTAATCCCACAGTTTCGAGGATTTTATTTGCCGATTCAAGAAGTTGTTGTGAAGATATATCTCCATATAGTTTTCGGATAATCGAGATAGCCTTCATTGACTTGAGATTTGGTGAAATCATTACTGACACATGAGACAACGCTTTAGTTACAATATCAAACTCATTCATAAAATCATTTTGAAAATTATTTTTCATAAAAGCTTGTTTGACATCTTCTCCTAGTCTCATATGTAAAAATATCTCAGTAGTTTGAGTTCCCTTAAGATGGGCGATTCCAACACCTAGTTTAGAACCATTGAACTTCTCGCAGATTAAAATCCAATCTAACTGAGGATTCGGAGGAAGTACTTTGGAGGATATGGCATTATCATCTAAAATTTTTCGAATTTCTTCTAGATTAGGCATATCTAATGGCAAAGTTGTCAAAATTTAAGACTTCTGATATTTTTAAGATGTATTAAAACCAGCATGCCTAAAATACTAGGAAGATACAAAACAAATCAATTGTCATTTAACAAAAAGCCATTTAGAAAGTTTCAAAGAAATTCCAAACCCCAAACAACAGAAGAAAAAATAAAGAATTTTGTCTTACGCAATTCAAAAAATGGATACCATACCAAAGTTTCCACATTATCATTCAAATTTGAAATCTCACAAGAAAGAGCTTGGGAAATTGTGGGAGAGTTGCTTGATGAAGGATCTATTGAATCAATTCATGATGAAAATAGTGGAGAGATGAAACTTTGTGAGCAAGGTCAGACATATGCCATACTAAATCTGGAGCACAAAAGAAGAAGGGAAAAATCAAAAGAATCTAGAAAAAAGGTAAAAAACAATCCAAAAAAATAAACTTTAAGACTTTACCATAAGATATCTTTTAGCAGAATATTGATTGTTTTGAGCTTGAGATTTTCTTAGAAAGTCTTATTTTAAGAACAGATTCCAAAACAATATGAGTAATTTATCAAAAGACGATAAGATTCAACTCGGCAGAATTTTTGAATCAATACAAGGAAGAATAGATAAAAATTTAATTAAATTAATCATGGATTTTATATTTGGTACCAAAGTAAAAACAAGAAAAGAGGACTTAAGATTGTTTTCTATAAACCTTAAAAAAATTCCAGATGAATCTCTAGAGGCTTTTTCACTTGGGGATTTTTTTGGTCAAGCATATCAAATTTCTTTAAATTTTGCAACTAAAATGAATTTAAAATTAAATACCGAACAGAAAAGAATTCTTCGAGAATATGTTTTTTTTCTAGTTCTTTTAAAATTTGAAAAAGAGTCAAATAGAAAATAATTTTTAACTTACCACAAAATTCCATGATTCTTTAATCTTAATTTTGCCTTATTGTCTGTTATTGTATCAAATGTTTTATTATCATACCTGGTCTCTGAAAATTTTGTATTCTCCATAATTGATCCTGTAAAATCATCATTTTTCAAATATGAGCCACTAAGATCTGCATCAGTCAGATCACTGCTCTTTAAATTAGTGTTAAACAAATCAGAACCTCTCAAATCCGCTCCTCGTAAATCGATACCATACATGTCTGAATCCCAAATTTTTGCTTCACACAAATTTGAGCCCCTTAAATCAGCACCTCGAAATTTTACGGAAAATAAAATTCCTTTTTGAAGATTTGCTTGGCTCAGATCTGAACCACTAAAGTTAGCGTCGTGGATATCAACATCGCTTAGATCCACCCCGCTAAAAAATGAATCTGAGAGATTTTTTCCGATTAAATTTTCGTATTTAAAATTTACATTCTTAAAATTTCGTTTTTTAAATATATCTGATACATCCATCTTAATCTTAGTGATAAAATTCTGATAAAATATTCTTATTCTTTAATTTTCAGATTATTATGAGAAATTTGTTTAATTTAATTAAATTTCTAAGGGTATTTTAAGATCATAAAAATAACAAGTATGATTTGGCTGAAACAAAATTGCATGGCTCTGGAGGGCATATCCTAGCTGAAATAACTGAAGAACAAGCTAAAAAGGCCGATTTGGGAGTCGGAAAATTATTTCTGGCTCCAATAGGAAAACTTGAAGAGTCAAAGATGAAAAAACATTATTGCAAAACTTGTGAGGAAGAATTCGATACACCTCCAAAAATACATCTTGAAGAAAACAATAATGAGGAAGTTGCAGATAATCTAGTTTTAATTGAGAGAGGACAGTACACCTGTCAAAAATGTAATTCAGTGATTGGAGAATACCGAGTATTCCAAAAAAAAGATGAATCAGAAGAAATAGGAAGCGCAAAAACCTCCAATTCCACATAGATTTTATTTTTTTGCAAAATAAACTAGATTAATTGTTTAATTTATTGTTTGAAGAATAATTTTTTGATTGGATGGCTACCATAAAAAAGCAGATCTTTAATTATTTTAAATAATTATTAATCTTCAAATCAGCTGTAGAATCAAAAATGATATTAGCAGAATTTTTTTATATTCTAAGATTCTGATCCCAGTTAGATGGAAAATTCAATAAAATCAAAAATTAATCAATACAAACTTCTCATAGCAGAGCTAAAGCAGTTGGACTATGATTTTGAAAAGGCCCAAACGCTTCAAGAAAAAGTTGCAATACATAATCTAATTATATCAAAAGGAAAAGAGAGGCAAGAAAATCAAGAGAAATTAAAACAAATTCAATCCCAAAATAAGGTTATAGCATATGCAAAAATTAGAAAAACCAAAAAAAGAAGATAGCTCATAATGCTATCAAATATGAAAATCTAAAATTAGTTAATATCATAGAACTTAGGACAATCATTATGAGCAAAGATACAGAATCTGAAAAAATCAAGGCTGAACATGAAGAGATGAAGGAAGAAGGTCATCAACTAGAACTTAAGGAAGGGTATGAGCAGGACGAAGAATATGAAGAAGCCGGTGAATAATCCTTAATTACTTTTTTTTGAACTGGCAAGAATTAGCTTGAATATACATATGACGGATTCTTTTCCAAGTGAATCTGTAAACTCATGTAATCGTGCATCAAACTCATCTTTATTACATGAACTATTTTTTACAAAAAAATCTTTAATTAAATTTTTTAATTCATTATCTCCAACAGAATCATCGATTATGGAATGTAATTTTGACTCATCGTTAATAATCTGAAATAAAGGAGAAATCTGTTTTCTAAATTCCAGTATCCCAACATCGGTAATAAAAATATGATAATTTGAGCCAGCTCTATGAGTTCCAACTGCCTCCTTAAAGTAGCCTGCCCTGATGAATCTGGTCACCATGTAATCCAAATGATCTTTTTTTGGAAGTGTCTTGAGCAATGATTGAGGGATTTCCTCAAGCAGATCTCTTGCAATAACTGACTTGTCACGTCTATGATAGTAAAGGTAAGTAAGCAACCAAATTTCCATCTCAGGGTTTTGGTAATTCATTGGTTCATCTGACATCTAAAACACCCAAGTTTAGCTGAAATATAGATGTGACAACAATTCCAAAAAGGTTTTTGTCATATGTTTTTCATTTTTGATTCTTTAAGAATTTTACAGATCATGCTGATCCGAGAATTTCTAAAGATATTAACATCAAGATGGTAATTAAAATTGACAATAATTTGATCCCAGTTCCTAAAAAAATTTAGAATTAATGTTTTATCATTAAAGTTAATAAATTATTGCCTGATTTTTTACAATGGAATTTTAAATTATTTAAAATGGTTTAATTGATATCCTTAGCATAGTTCATTATTTTTTGAAATCTTCTGGTGCAAATCGTGATTTTTTCAATTAATGTAGAATAAATTTGGTTTCGATTGTTCCTTGGGGCCCTATTTACAAATTTTAGTTAGTGTTGCCATTAATTTTTTTCAAAATATTCGTTATATAATCTTGGGCACATATTGAAAAACAGAACCAAGAAATGAATATAGTGGAATTAAATTAATCTAGATTAAATTCCCTTAAAGTTAAGAGGAGAATTGTATTGTGATGGTAATTCACGCTTAATTTAGCCCAATAAGTTAATACAATAACCAATTCATTATAATAAATTTTTATCCACTTGTAGCATGATCATTGTCTGCATACATTGCAAAAAGAATCTTCGATTTGATGTTGCAAGAGTAATCTATGACAAGTGGTACCACAAACGATGTTTGTTTCATATCGCATATCTTATCAAATTAGACAAATTTTTCTAAAGGCTTAATTTTGTTAATATTTGAAAAATCTTATGATTCAGTGTAAAATTTGTGGCACTCCTCTTGGAAAGGAACCAACTTCTGCAGAACTTGAAATTCACTGGAAAAAGCATCATTCTTGGCATTGGGAAAAAAATCAGGAAAAAACACCTGAAGAAGCCTTACTAAAAAAACGATAGAGTATTCTTTTAATTTTGCCAAAACATAATAAAATTAGGAAAAATGAATGAAGGAGAAATCATTATGCCGTTACTGATAGTATTGGCCGTAGGAATTTTTGTTGGAAGCAGAATATGGATGGCCTTTAGAAAGTAATAACCTCTAAATGCTGCATCATATTAGCAAACAAGTGAAACCAGGATTTTACATATCTATGGCAGTTGCAATTGCAGGATTGATAGTTGGTTTTATTTTACTCAATGACATTCAACAGGAAAAAGAAGCACAGACAGTTTGGGTAAAAAAAATTCCCACTCAGTGCAATGATGTTTGGCAAGAAGAATATGAAGAGTTTTACAAAATTAATCCAGAGATGAGAGACGTCACAAAAGAAGAGTCGAAAAATATTACTGAAAACATAATAAAAAGTCATTATGAAAAACTTGGAACTGAGATTTTAGATTTGAGTCTTCAACTTGATGTGTATGAAGGTGTAAGATGTGAAGCATGTAGTTGCCTTGGATGGGATGAACTTTCAATAAAAATTCCAAAAAATCAATTGGAACTACTTCCTGAAAGTGAAGGATGGAAACATAAAAATTAAAAAAGAGTGATTTTTCAAATTATCAATTTTTCTATACAATGATGGATTTTAATGAAATTGATAAAATTAAACGGCAAACAGTTAGATGATTCTTTCATTTTGAAAAGAGAAAATACTCAGCTGTCCAAAATTATCTATGAAAAATTGGGAAAAACAATACGTCTTGGACTAGCAGTCGATTATAGCATGCTTAGACTGCTAACCGAAGGCGTAAGTACTAGTATCAAGAGATGTTATTAAAGTAGTTCATTGAAATTATTAAACATTTGTTTAATCACTAGTTAAAATTTAAACAAATTTGAAATTTCAAAGAATATTAAAATCTCTATAATAAATTTAGTTTATGACTACATGTCCAACCTGTAAACTATCTATGGATTCACATTCCACATCCGAGTTAATGGAATGTTGTATGAAGCAATTAGTAGATCAAGAAAATATTCAAGAAACAAAAAACATTTGTCCCAATTGCAAACATAAAATTGATTTGCATTCAAACCAAGAATTAGCGGAATGTACACTAGCCTATTTAAAATCTGGAATAAAAGACTGAATAACTAATAATTTTCAATTATTAATGTTAAATCAAATACAAAAAAATTCAACCGAAATTTTTATTATATTTAGTATTATAAATCAGATATGATTTTATATTGATCTTTTTAATTTATTTATTATGTCTGAAGAAAACATTGAAAAACCAAAAAATAAAATTGTTTTTGTAACTCTAAAAATGCCTGACGGAAAAGAACATGAAATACCATTACCACCAAAAGTTTTTAGCTCAGGACGAGAGGGATTTTATGCACAAATTCCAGCCTTAGTTTATGAAAATGAGGTATATGGTGGACAAATCCAAGTATGGAAAAAAACTCCTAAAGAGTAAGAGAAATCCAAAGTTTAAAAATTAATTAGGAATTTTCTCGTTTATTCGTTTTTTATCACGACATTTACCACAAAGATAATTTTTCTTGAAATTATCTATTTCAAGCATAAAAGAGTATGAACCGTAATATTTTTCAGATGTCAACATTCCACCTGGGACTTTTTTCCCACATTTTGTACAATTTAAATTTAAATTGAACCTAACAGTAGGTTCATCTCCATTTATTGCGCCAATTATCATACCATATTATTCCTACTTTGACATTTATGAACTCATATCATTAATGTTTTAAAACAAATTTACTTAAAAATAAAAAATATTACCTCAAAAAGATCTATTTCTTTGAGGCTCTTTTTGCTGCAGTTTTCTTTACTGCAGTTTTCTTTACTGCAGTTTTCTTTACTGCAGTTTTCTTTGCTGCAGTTTTCTTTGCAGGTCCCTTAGAGCCTGTTGCTTTCTTTGCTGCCATGTATGGCAAGTTATATTTCTAGGATTTCTATAGGTTAAATTAAAAAAAATACACAAAATGAGTTTATTTAAAATACAATTTTTCTGCTAAACATTTTGTTATTTTCTAAGAAAATCTGTTTTCAAAAACAACCTCTTCAAGCTTAAGCTGTCCTCCTCTAGGGCCAGAAGGCTCTAGTGCTTTACCCACTACGACCATCATTACGATAATGTGATCTTTAGGAAGATTGATTATTTTGGCAAGTTCATCATGTTCAAAGCCACCCATTGGACAAGAATCAAGTCCTATCTGCTTTGCTGCAAGCATTATAGTTTGAGCTGCAAAGCCACATGATTTCATAACCTCGTCTCGTCTATTTTGCAAATTATCGGAATATTTTTTTCTAAGCGCATTTATGACTAGTTGTTCTCGTTCTTTTGTGGCATTTTTCCAATATCGGCCAAGATTCTCCTGCCAAGCATTTGTATTTCCACAAAGTATTATCACCAAAGATCCATCAGAAGGCTGAGCTTGATTTCGTGCAGCTTTGCTGATTTTATCTTTAATATTTTGATCAGTAACTGTAACAAATCTCCAGTTTTGTTGATTATAGCTAGTTGGCGATAAAATGGCCAATTCCATTAAAAATTTTATTTCATTAGAATCCATCTTGTGGTTTTTGTCAAATTTTTTAATTGCTCTTCTAGTTTTTATTGCATCAAAAGTATTCAAATTATAATCTATTTTAAAAATCAAAACTTTTGTAATTTATTTGATTTGTATTAATGAAATTCAATAATTTAACAACCATTTTCTTTTGCATAATTTAGTAGAAACCTCCCAAGAGGACAAAATTCTATGGGTAAAATAGCACGATTTTAACAAGTATTGCTTCATTTAGAACCAATCAATTACACCGTACAAAGCCAATTATCGGTTCAGAACTACCAATGGTTTGCCCATCATCCTCATCTATCAAAACTTTACTTCCAACTGTAAATATCGTCTCTAAATACTCCTTAGACTCACCTCCAAACTCTTCATATAATTATGGAGCAAATCGAACTTTAAAAAAATATAGAAAAGATAAAACTTACAAAATAAGACAGGTACAAAAATTGATAAGACCACCACAAAGACCAACGTAAAATGACTGAATTTATTCACAAACCATACAGTACCATCTATGTTCGAGATATTATAAAAATGACCTTAGATGATCTTCTAAATATGATGTCAACTCTTGAATCAGGAATTGCCTATTGGGCAGATGGGGTTCTCTTTGCTAGTTTTGCAATGACGGATTCTGAAGAATTGGCAAAAAAAGAGATTCAGGGAGAAACATATCTAGATAAAATTATTTTTGCAAAATATGATGATTATACGAAAACTGCTAAACTATCTACCAACATAGAAATCAATATACTAAATGTTCAAAAAAGCCATCTCTACCGAGATTTGGTTGCATGGTTAAAAAAACAACCAATATGGAATGAATAATTGGAAACTATTTGAATCGCAACTCTTAATTTCATAGGTTTGCAAGCCAAATTGTAAAGTAATGGAAATTACCAAAGAAGATAAAATCGAGTTAGAAAACTTGCTAAAAATTGCCGCAAATCAAATTCCAAGATATTTCAATTTAATAAATTCGGCAAAAGAAAATTGGCAGATTAAAGATATCAATGAATGTATTTTTGGCATGGTATTTGAAAAATATATCCATGATTCAGGTCAATATATGTCAAATAAGGGAATAGATTACGGCCAGCCAAATTCAATTGAAAGTAATATGGAGGCATATAATGCTGGAATTGATGTTTTTAGCGAAAATGTCCCGGAAATAAAAAGGCAAATTCAAGAAAGCTAAGTTTGTATGTATCTCATAAGTTTAGCCAAAGAATGCATACAGACTTTAATTAAACAGACCTAAAATAGAACATTGGAGTTTTTCCAGACTAAAGAACCCGAGGTTAAAAAACCAATTGTCATTGCGGCTATGCAAGATATGGGCAATGTTGGGAGCATTGTAATTAATTTTATTAACGATAGTTTAAACACTAGAAAATTTCGAACTGCCAAAAGTCAATACCTTTCATTTGTTATAGACAAGGGAGGATATATTGATGTTCCAACAGAAAGTTGGGACTATAGATTTGCAGAAGGATTGATAATGTTTGGAGGAGGAACTGGCCAGCCTCAAAATAACCAAGAGCTCAATTCATTATGTCAAGATGTAATTGATATTTCAAAAAGATATTCGGTGAAATTCATATACACGTTAGGAGGATTTCATACTAACAGAAAATTAAATAGAAATCCTAAGACCTTTGTAACTGCTACCTCAAAAGAACTCACAAAGCAATTGCATGGTATGGGAATTGAAACAACTCAAAAATCAGTCATAACAGGTTTTAATGGATTAATTTTGGGATTTGCAAAACAAAATGAAATTCAGGGGATTGGGTTGTATGGTGAATTGAATGATCCTAAAGTTCCTCAGTACAGAGCAGCAATTAGCATAATCAAAACTTTGGAAAAATTAACCTATAGAAAATTAGGAGATTTAAGTAGTTTAGAATTAATGGCACAGGAAATAGAAAAAAGTTTTGAGCATTAGTTTTGTCAATTTATAATTAACACTAGTTATCGGTATTCATCTCCACAATCTCCAATAACGTTAAAAAGATCGTTTGATTTTTGAGTAACTGATTTTATCATAGTTTTATCTTCAGAGTCCAAATCAAATTCAAATACTCTGAGATTGTCAGTTCTATGTTCGGAGAGTCCTAACCTGGCTCCTATTATTACTCCTGCCACTCTAGGTTTTTCCAAAATGAATGATGTGGCCACATTTGCGATGCTGCAATTGTGTTTTTTTGATATTTCCAGTAAAGTATGCAACAATTCTTGAAATAATTCCCAGCCTCCCCAGGCTTGAATCATGTTGTAATATTTTTGAAGACTAGCGGTACTAAGATCACCTCTATTGGGTGGAGGGGAATTCAGGTATTTTTCTGATAAAAATCCTCCAAGTAAAGTACCATAAGTTAACAAATAAATTCCGTTTTGCTGGCAAAAAGGAATCATTAGGTTTTCTGGCCTTTGATCTAAAATAGAATATTGAACTTGATTGGATATTATTTTTAATCCCTGTTTTGTGATTATTTCTAATCGTTTGGTATCAAAGTTGGTAAGGCCTATGTGTTTTATTTTTCCTTTATCTTGAATATTTGACAAATGAACAAGGGCATCAATATAATTTGGATTATTGTAATCCCACCAGTGAAATTGAATTAAATCAAGACAGTTGCTTTCCATCTTTTTTAGAGATTTTTCAACATAATATTCTACAATACTTTTAGTCATAGGTCCTGGATTTGGAACAAATTTTGTTAATGCTTGAGAATTTTTTAATTCATCTTTACCTTTGAGTTTCTCGAGTGTTTTTCGAAATTTTCCTATAAACGATTCAGCAGGACCATAAATATCTGCTAAATCCCACGTCGTAAATCCGGATGTATGATATTTTATCATTTCATGAATGGCCTTTTCAGGGGCAATAGAACCATGAGAACCTGAAACTTGCCACATTCCATTTAGTATTCTACATATTGACAAGCCATTGGTCAATTCTTTTAGTTCCATCATAAAGTGAATCCGAGTTTGTTGTTAAAAAATCAATGTTATTTTTCCTTTTTAAAGGGGCAAAAAAATAATTGGACATAAATTCAAAATGAAAATAATACTTTGATACTGTAACGATATAACTGTGTCCATACCTGTCAAAAAAAATAATCAAAATAAAGATTATTTCCCTCCCTACCTTAATTATTTCATTTCTGTTTAATTGACAAAAGCCTTCAGTATTAGTAATTATAGGTATATTACTTTATAGTACGGTACATTTATTAATGATTGATTGTAATATTGCTTATGGCAATGCAGGAGGTTAAACAAAGATCATATCAGGATTCGATTTTAGATTCAAAAAGGAATCAAATATCGTCAACTTGTTCTGTTGAATGTTATGTCTGTGGAAAAGGATTGCAAGAAGGATATTCAATTACTGCAAAAACTTTGCCCTCAGGAATTGTTTTGTTTTGTAATATTCATCGCCCATGAATTATGCTGTTTCAATTGATGGCCGTTCATCGAGATTATTAGAATTTAATTCATACTACCTAACGTAAAAAAATTCTTGGATTGAAGTACATTGTAAATCAATCATGTTTTTAAAAAATTAGTTTAGGTGAGATGAATTTAAAAAAACCATCGGGGCTGTGGTTGAGTTAAAAAAACAAAATTCTTAGTGGCTCCTTGTATTTCCTGTAAAATTTAAGCCAGCATTTTGATTTATCAAAGTTAGAAGATTTCCCATTTTTGGGAAATTTAATCTATGCTTATATTCGAAAATTAGAGGCAAATATCAATGATTGTTTGTCCAGAATGCGAAACAATTTATTTAAAAAATCATGTCGATGATTGTACTGAATGTGGTACAAACTTAGATGATTATCAAAAGATAGTACTCGATGATATTGAAGAAAAAATTAATCTAGATAGAAAAGCAAATCAAAAATATTCTAGCATTCCAATAGAAGACTCTCTTAAGTTAATTGTACAATCAGGATTAACCACAAATCAATCCAAAGTTTATCTATGTCTAAACCAAATGGGAATAAAAACTGCCTCTGAAATATCAAAAATTCTGGGTTTGCCAAGAACTGAAATCTACCATCTACTTAAAATATTGATTGAAAAAGAAGGGGTTTTAAAAATTCATGACAGGCCAATGAAATACGGTGCAGTTACTATTGAAAAATTATTAGAGAAACAGATTTTGTCTGAGAAAAAAGGAATTAAAAAATTAGAAGAAACCCTTCTTGTACTAAAAAATAGACATGTAAAAAATAATTCTAGTTCTACTGCATAAGAAATCATTATTATTTCTACAAAATATATCCTCTACATGTAATTATTACAAAAGGTTACTTTGGGTATTTTTCTGTCAAAAACAAGCATTAAGAAATTTCTAGATTGTAAAGTTGAACCATTCTTTTATTGTACACATCAGATCTGTTTTTTGAATTTAAAATTATTTCTAAAATAAAATAAAAAGAGAATTAATCTCTGTGTGCTCTAAACTTTATCAGATACACTCCAGCACCTGCAAGTCCTGCAACTGTTGGAATCATCCACATTGACA
>JAOTYR010000088.1 GCA_029861785.1 Candidatus Nitrosopumilus sp. | reverse complement strand
TCCAATAGATGATGTACTGAAAATTACTCCATCTACTCCTACCTCTAAAATTGAAAACATTTTTCTTACCTCCTCGGGGGTTCTTGCCATAGCATAGATTTTGGTATGTATTTTGTGGAGTTTTGCAATAATGTTCTCAAGAGGGATTATTTTCCAATCTTTTACCTCCACTACAACAAAATCAAGTCCTTTTTTTGCAATATTCAAAATATTCTCAATATCTTCATTTGATAATATTTGGAATTTCCTTCCAATTTTTTTCCCTTTGGGCTTTTTTACAATATCTTTCTCAAGAATGATGTGCTTTGCATTAAACGAGGGAAATATTGTTTCAAGTTTGGTTTTACTCTTTCCAATTTTTTTTGGGTCTAGGTAAACCATTTTGATTCCTTCTTCTTCTAGCTGAGGAAGGAATTTTGATAACTGTGCTTGTGATGCTTTGGGTGAAATAATTAACTCTCGTGTCTTACTCAATTTTTTTCACTGCTTCCTTTGCAGATTCTTTTTTGAAGATAATGGATGACAATGCCTCTACCATTTTTTCTGGTGTTTTATGTGCAAAAATATTTCTACCGTATGTTACTCCCTTGGCTCCGGCAGCAATTGCGTCTTCTGTCATTTGAAGAATATCTAAATCTGTTTTAGCTTTTGGCCCGCCAGCAATAACAATTGGCACGGGAGTACTTTTTACAATCTTTGCAAATGAGTCTATATCTCCAGTGTAAACTGTTTTAACAATATCTGCGCCACATTCAGCACCAATTCTTGCAACATGTCCAACAATTTCAGGATCGTGTGGATCTTTTACATTTTCTCCTCTTGGATACATCATTGCCAAAAGGGGCATTTCCCATTTATGACATTGTTCTGCAGTCATTCCAAGCTGCTCTAACATCTCTGGCTCTTCTTTTCCTCCAATGTTGATATGAAGGGAAACTCCATCAGCACCCAAACGAAGCGCTTCTTTTACAGTTCCTGTTAACATTTTTCTGTTGGGGGACATTGACAATGCTGTGCTACTTGAGAAATGAACCAAGACTCCTACTTTTGTAGGCCTTGGTAAAGCTTTAATGATTCCTTTATTGATAATTACACTCGTAAGACCATGGCCTTCACACTTGTAAATTGAGGATACTGGATCTTCTAGCCCTTCAATAGGCCCATTTGAAATACCGTGATCCATTGGAATACAAAGCATTTTACCCTTCCTTAAAATTCGATTGAGTCTTATTTGATGACCTGATACCATGCGTGAATCTTTTTTTTGTGCCCTACTTAAAAATAACGTGAATATCTGAAATTTAACTCTCTTCATGTTGAGCACAATTTAGTCAAGTGATGGGTATTTTTCATACATTTTTTCTATATAGGATTAAATAGAAATTGAAGAGGAGGTTGAACAAGTTAATTGAGTCAAACTACTGAACAGATTTATCAAAGTGACATTGGTGACATTCTTGAAAATTCTCTAATTGGAAAGAGGCCAAGTCCTGAAGAATGCCTCCGACTTTTAAAGTCTGATGATGTTTACTTGATGGGTCTAGTTGCTGGTCATCTGACAAAAAAACAGTTTGGCAAAAAAGCCTCTTTTGTAAATAATATTATTTTGAATTATACTAATGTCTGTATTACTGATTGCAAGTTCTGTGCATTTTACAGATCCCCTGGAGCCGATGACTCGTATACATTAACTCTTGATCAAATTGAGGCCCGAGTAAAATCTGCCTGGGAGATGTTTAAGATAAGACAAGTTCTCATTCAAGGCGGCCATAACCCTAATTTGAAAATTGAATACTATGAAGATGCATTTAAATTGATAAGAGAAAAATTCCCGCAAGTTGGAGTACATGCTCTTTCTACATCTGAAATTGATATGATAGCAAGGGTAGAAAAATCATCCACAAGAGAAATTCTATCTAGACTAAAAGACGCCGGTCTTCAATCTATTCCTGGAGCAGGTGCTGAGATTCTTGTAGACTCTGTAAAGGATGTCATTAGTCCAAAGAAAATTTCCAGTGATGATTGGATTAGGATTATGGATGAAGCTCATTCTATTGGAATACCCGGCTCTGCAACCATGATGTATGGGCATGTTGAAAACAAGCAGGATATAGTAGATCACTTTTTCAAAATAACTAAACTACAAGAAAAGACAAATGGGTTTATGGCATTTATTCCATGGAACTTTGAACCAAATAATACACTCATGCAAAAAGAAGGTATTGTAGAACACGGTGCAGGCGGAATTCAATTATTGAAAATGATTGCAATCTCTAGACTTGTTTTTGATGGATTAATTTCACATATTCAATCATCTTGGCTGACAAATGGAGTTGGCATGGCACAACTTGCACTCCAGTATGGCGCAGATGATTTTGGAGGAACATTGATTGGAGAGGAAGTGGTTTCTTGCACAGGTGCACGCTCTACTGAATTGACAGGAAAGTTAATCATTGATGCAATTCATCAGATAGGGTACAAGGTAGAAGAGCGAGATAATTTTTACAAACCAGTTTCTGTACTATAATCCATAACTAGACCACTTTGAATCTACTAGATTCTTTGTTTCTTCATCAACTTTTACTTGTTGCTGAATTTCTCTTTCGTATCCTTCTTCTCTTGTCTTCTGTGTTGCATCTATTCCAAGCTTTGATCCCAAATTAATCAGTGGTGAGGCAGGATCAAGTGTGTCAGTTGGTGTGTTGTTTATAATAATTGTATCACGAGCTGCATCTGCACGAGTAGTAATTGCCCAAATGACCTCATTCATATCGTGAACATTAATGTCATCATCTACTGCAACAAACATTTTTGTTAATGACAGCTGTCCCATTCCCCATAACCCCATCATTACTTTTTTTGCTTGCCCTGGATATCTTTTTTTAATAGATATTATTGCAAATCCTTGAAACCATCCAGCTGCTGGCATTGAAAAATCAACTACCTCTGGATGGAACATTTGAATTAGTGGTAAAAATGAGCGTTCAATTACTTTTCCAATATATGCATCTTCAAGAATGGGTTTTCCTACAACAGTTGTTACGTAAATTGGATTCTTTCTTCTCATAATTCCCGTCAATGTAAAGGTAGGATATGGTTCAACTGGGGTGTAGTATCCAGTATGATCTCCAAATGGGCCTTCATCTCTAATGTCTAACGGATCAACATATCCCTCTAAAACAATTTCTGCATTTGCCGGTACTTCAAGATTAATTGTTTTGCATTTGACCATTTTGATTCCTTTCTTCCTTGTAATTCCAGCAAACAAGTATTTGTCCAAACCTTCTGGAACTGGTGCAATTGATGAGAAAGTTGTTGCTGGATCTCCCCCAATGATTATTGCAGTTGGTATTTTCTCCCCCCTATCTTTTGAAATCTCAGAGTGATGTGCTCCTCGCTTGTGTTTTTGCCAGTGCATTAATGCATGAGTATCATCTACAATTTGCATTCTATATACGCCAAGATTTCTTACCCCGGTTTCAGGATGACTTGTGGCAACTAGACCCAATGTGATGAATCGTCCTGCATCATTTGGCCAGGATTTTAAAATTGGCAAGTCATTAAAAGAAGCGATACTAGATGTAATCTCCGTTACAGGTCCAGAGTTTTCAAGCTTGGGGAATGATTCAGTCATCTTTGAGAGTTCAGGAAGTTTTTTAATTTTATTTAGAAAACCCGATGGAATATCCATTTTGGTCATATCTACAATTCTCTGTCCTATCTCTTCAAAGTCTGTCATTTCAAGACCAATCTCTAATCTTTTCATTGACCCAAACGCATTTGCCAAAATTGGCATTTCATAATCTTTAATGTTTTCAAACAAAAGGGCTGGCCCATTTGAATACATCTGTCTTCTCATAATTTCTGCAATTTCTAAATTCCAATCTACTTGAGTTTTTATTCTTTTTAGCTCATCATTTTTTTCTAATTCTGATATGAAATCATGAATATCCTCAATTGTCACAACTGCTGTTAAGATGGAACTAGTATAAGCTTAACTGGATTTATGCAATCAGTAATTTTTTCGGAATTAATTTAACACATGCCTTTTAATTGTTAATTTTGAAAGGATAAGTATTGAATGAGGATAAATGTGCAGTTTGCAAAGGAAAAGGTTCTATAGAACTTTTAGGGTCACAATGTCCTTTCTGTAATGGTACTGGCGAAAGCACCAAATCTGCCAAAGCATATCTTGATTCTCATATCTGCCAATGTATCCTTCTTGATAGAAAGCTCTGTCCATTATGTGGAAGACAATGTCATCATAACACTCCAAATAAACCAAAAATCTTACTTAGTCCAGAATAGAAATTTTAAGGAACAGGTGGAAGCTCGTTTTTTCTCTCATGTCCGCCAGATCCAAATTTACAATAGAAACACAGTTCTGATTCCATGTATTTTAATTGCTCAACTTTGATTGCCCCAAGCTTTAGTGCAATCTTTGTTAAAATTTTGTATTTTAATGGCATTGCAGGAATTACTTCCTCCATGTAGACCCTATAGTGATCAGGACAAAATTTAAGAGTAATTTTTGATGGCTCTTTTCCTTTTTCATTTACCTGTTTTGTGAAATTGATCTGTTCTCGAATGTACTCATGTTTTGGGCATGGGCAATCTTTTCCTCCTGGATGCTTGTACGCAGGAATATTCTTCCAGTCAAATTCTGGGTACTCTTTTTCAAAATCATCCATTACCACAATTATCTTCTTAGCGCTTATAAAACTTGATCCGGTTTACTTATGGTAATCACCCAAATGTAAATAAACCCCGAGACTTCACCCCCTTTAAATGGCAGATGCTAAAAAGCAAACGAAAAAAGATCTTGAAGACAAGATTGCCGCATTAGAATCTAAACTAACAAAACTATCTACACAACTAGAGGCAAAGCCAGCTGAGATTAAACTAGCAGAGCCAAAACCTGCTCAAGCAAAGCCAGCTGAAACTAAACCGGCACAACCAAAGCCAACCTTACCAAAAGGTTCTGAGCCAAAACCAGCTGAGACTAAACCAGCACAGCCAAAGCCAACCTTACCAAAAGGTTCTGAGCCAAAGCCAGCTGAAACTAAACCGGCACAACCAAAGCCAACCTTACCAAAAGGTTCTGAGCCAAAGCCAGCTGAGACAAAACCAGCACAACCAAAGCCAAAGCCAACCTTACCAAAAGGTTCTGAGCCAAAGCCAGCTGAAGTTCCAAAGCCCTCAG
>JAOTYR010000086.1 GCA_029861785.1 Candidatus Nitrosopumilus sp. | reverse complement strand
TGTTTTTCAATTATAATATGATATTATAATTGATGAAAATTTCAAAAAAAATTACTAGTGAAAGTAAAATTTATGATTATTTCAAACTTTGTAACAAGATAAAAGAATTGAATACAAAAATCAGATTTGCAGGTGTGATAAATGTAAGAGGTAGACTTGTTGCAGGTGGAATGAAGTAAGGAGTAGAACCGTTAGAAGATAAAAAGTATGATGAGATGCTGTTTATGGAATTAGCATTAAGAGTAAAAATGAGAAAAGAATTTGACAAGCAATTAGGTCCAGTAAATTTTACTATGTCTCAAAGAGAAAAATCACTTGCAATTAGTTTTCCCATAGAAACTAGTGATATATTGTATGTATTTGCTGAACCTAATACGGATTATAAGAAACTACCAAAAGATATCCAGAGTTTGATTTCTTTACAAATATTGCACAAAATTAACTGAGATCATATTTGAAATCAACATTTCAATCAAAACCATTGATTATGAATCAATAAAGCAACTTACATTAATGATGTTTGATTACTGATACTGTTGACAGAGATTAACAAAGAAAAATCAGTTTATCTTTTTGTGCATGGAAGAAAGGATCTGTATGATACTGCACGAAATCTACTTGTTGAAAATGGATTTTCATCAGATAAAATAATATCTGCTAGAAGCAACGAAGTAGGATAAGTAAACTAATACATGGCATTATTGTGGGCTCCGAGAAATCCATCTACTATAAAAATTCAAAAGATTACCAAAGTAGAAAAAATAGAAAATCCTGAAGGTGTTTTAGGTCTTTGGAAAGGTGTCACGTGGGATGATCTTTTTGAGATTTCATTAAAGTAAATAGATCATACGTTACTATACAAATAAAATTCTCTAGGGGAAGGTAATGAAAACACAGAGATGTGCTCTTGTTTTTTAATATCACAATAGGTTTCAAGAAAATCTTTTGCAAACACGGGCTTTAAGTATTCATCATCTGATTCTAACTCATAAATTGCTTCTCGTAATGCCACAGGTAATTTTTTGATTCCAAGTTCTCTTTTCTTTTTTTCAGAAAGTTTGTAGATATTTGCATCAACTGAATCAGGAGGTTGAATCTTCTTTTTTATTCCATCAAGGCCTGCCATCAACATTGCGGATTGTGCCAAATAGATATTGGCACTTGGATCAGGGATTCTAGATTCGATTCGTTTTCGTACCTCCATATTTTTATGATGAGATGGAATTCTGATACATGCAGAGCGATTACTTCTACTCCATGCCAGATTAGTTGGAGCCTCAAAGCCAGGAACAAGCCTTCTGTAAGAATTAGTCGTAGGATTCGTTATTGCACATAAGGATGGCGCATGCTCAAGTAAACCTCCAATATAGTATTGTGCAATTTGACTTAATTCTGCATATTCATCATTGGGATCATAAAAGGCATTTGTCTTTTTACCCTTTTGTTCTTTCCATAAACTTTGACTTATATGCATGGCAGAGCCGTTATCTACCTCTAGTGGTTTTGGCATAAAGTTTGCAACTCTACCTCGTTTAACTGCAACCTCTTTTGTGGTCTTTTTTAATGTAATTACTTTATCCGCAATTGGTAGTAGTTCATCAAATTCTATTTGTATTTCTCCTTGACCTGCAGTTGCTACTTCGTGATGATGAGCTTCAATTTTAATTCCAAAATACTTGTTTAAAGTACTTCCAATCTCATCTCGAGCACAATTGAGACTATCTGCAGGGGGTGCAGGATAATATCCTCCTTTTACTGGAATGATATACCCGCTTGCGTTATTAGTTGACCAAGGAGCCTCTCTGGATTCAATAGAATACCCAGTTCCACCAGACCAATTGATGGTAGACATTGGGCTTGGACCTAAAACAATTTTATCAAATATAAAAAACTCTACCTCGGGACCAAAATAACATTTATCAAATCCAGCATTTTTTGCAACTTCACTTGCTTGTTCTGCTATAAATCGAGAATCTCTAGAATATCGTTTTCCTGTGTAACCTTCATTAATGTTTACAAAGAATCTGGCGGCTTTAGTTCTGTAATTGGTTTGTTCTCTTTCTTTGTAATCCATATCAAAGAATTCTGGTAAAATAGCAAATGTATTAGGATCGGGGGTAAGTAACATGTCTGAATCATAAATTTCTTTGAACCCCTTGATTGAACTTCCATCCAATCGTGGCATTCCTTGAGAGAATGATTCTTCTGTAATGTCATTAGCATCTACACTGATTTGCTGTAAAATTCCAAAAGGATCACAGAATTGCAATCGTACCCATTCAATTTTTTCATTTTTTATTTTTTCAATTATTTTTGAGATATGCTCTTCAGATTTTTTACTCATCAAAACTACCCACACTTATAATTCCAAAATTTTCATAAAATTGAAAAATCATGTTTTACTCGCATAATAATTGGTATATATTATTTTGGTAATACATGGTAATGAATGGTAATGAATGGTAATGCTTATATATGAAGTTGGTAAAAATTGATACAATGCCGCTTTCAAAAGAAATAATGAATTTTAGATGGGATATGGAAAAAATGGCAAAAAAAGGGGGGCATACTACTAATCTAAAAAATCTATTACTTGATGCTCAAAAAGCAACAAATGGATTAGTTCCATATGCCAGTCTTGGAGCTCATGTTCCAAATGACTATTTTTCAAATATTAAGATCAAAGATGCAACAATAAATTCATCAAAAAACCATTCAGATGTGGATACATCGTTAACAATTGGTGGCAGATATTCTAAAAATATTATTAAAACTGATGTTCCATTTTCAATTGGTGCGATGAGTTATGGCTCCATAAAACTACCTGCAAAAATCGCATTACATCTTGCATTAAACAAACTTGCAGAAAATGGAATTAAAGTTTTAATGAACACAGGTGAAGGAGGTGCATTACCTTGGGAAATATATGGTTCTAAAAAATCTCAAAAAAACTTGTCTAAAGAGCATTGGGATTCAATTTTACAATACACGAGTAAATTACTTAAAGATAGTAATTTGGAGGGAATTGATATTGATAAATTGTTTCAACGAAAATATCCTCTAGTGGTTCAATATGCTTCAGGTAGATTTTGGAAAGACCCATCATATCTCCTTAATGCAGATGGAATTGAAATTAAAATTGGGCAAGGAGCAAAGATAGGACATGGAGGATTGCTTCCAGGTTCAAAAGTTACAGAGTTAGTTGCAGAGAATAGAGGGATACTTGCAAACAAACCTGCACATTCTCCATCAAGACATTTAGATATTTTGGGGCCAGAAGATTTAGTTGCAAAGATTCTAGAGATAAGAGAGTTAACTGAATGGAAAACTCCTATAATTGTCAAGGTTGGCGCATCTCGTGTTTATGATGATATGGAAATAATTTTAAAATCATATGCAGATTGTGCAACAGTAGATGGATTGTCAGGAGGTACAGGTGCTGCTCCATTTGAAGTACGAGAAGATATTGGAATTAACACAATTGCAGCCCTTTTACCTATGAGAAATGCAATATCAGATTATTATAAAACACACGATAAAGATGGATTCAATCTATTGGTAAATGGAGGTGTTTGGGATTCTGAGCGGATTGCAAAATGTATTGCATTAGGTGCCGATGGGGTTGGGATAGGCACTGGATTTCTACTTGCAATGGGATGTACGCTAATTCAAGAATGCCATACAGATATTTGTCCTGCAGGGATAGCTGGTTCTCATGAAAAATTAGATGTGGAGAACAGTACAGAGGGCATTTTTAATTATATCAAAACAACAAAGACTGAACTAGAAAATATTGTAGGTTCTCTAGGGAAAAAAAATATCAAAGACATCAAATCGAGTGACCTAGTTGTAAATGATACGTTAACTAGTATTGTTTCAAAACTACCTTTTTCAGATGGAGAAGATTATACCACAAAAATCAAAAAGAAAATTGAAGACATAATGTCCTCAGATGGGGTATCAGGTGAAAAGAATTGAGAATGAATGAAAAGGCAGTTCTTAGAAGATCTATTATTGATCTTTGTAAAGTTGATTCAACACGAGAAGAATCAACTGATGATGCCATAAGAAAGGTTAGAGAAAAGCGTGGAAATGATGACAAAGAAAACTTGTGGGATTATGTTGTAGCACTTGGAGCTCAGTTATCAAGACCACCATTTGATCCATATAGAGAAAAAATCCGACTTAAAACTGAAATAGGGCGAAAGGGAACTACAAAAATAATTCTAAAAATTCCAATTCTACTTTATGGTGAATTTAACCTATCTCAAAGTTCACAAGATGCATTAAACTTGGCACTAAATGATTTAGTGGATGATAACTCTACTATTGGCATAATTTCTAAAGGAGAACCATATGATGAAAGAAAATACTCACACTTTCAGATTGTAAACGATGTCAATAAGATTTCTGATCCTGAAGGAATTGTTATGAAGTATGATGATATTAGCATTATTGAAAGAATTAAAAAAGCAAGAAAAGAGTTTTGTGGTCCTATTCTAGTAGAGGTTGATGAAGATTTTTCAGAGTATACTCACAGATTACTAGAAACTGGAGTTGATGGGATATTGATAAACACTGAAAAGATCACAAAAAGCGTAAAATATGCAGAAAAACATGCAATATCTGTAATACATGATGCAAGAGAAACAATAAATGCATTTTATCAGGGAAAGGAAAATGATGGTGTATCTCTTATTGTTACAGGCGATATGGACAGCACAGGAAAAATTGTAAAATCTGCAGGATTAGGCGCAGATGTAGTTGGTTATAATATAAGCCTGCTAATTGCAAAAACAGGGTCCTACTCAGAAGATTTCTTTGATGAGATAGTTACTGCTAAGAAAATATACAATCACATGATTGCTACAAAAAACGAGTTAACAGGAATTCCTGCAGCAATAGGATATAGTAATTTTCATAATTTGTCTCCTAAGGATTTTAGAACTTCTAGTCTTAAAGCAAGCTTAGAAGGAGAAATATTGTTAGAGGGAGTTAATAAAACATACAGGGAAATAGTTAAAGAGATTTTAGATGAATATATCAATACAAAAAAAGTTACAATTGATCAACAACAAAAACAAAAAATTACTGAAATGATTCTGTTGGAGGCAAATTAAATGTGTGGAATATGTGGGATTATGATTGATGATGTAGAATTACGTCACCCACATGTAGGATTGTTATTACAAGAGATGATGGAAAGTCAACAGATACGAGCCCAAGATGGTGCAGGGGTTGCAATATTTAACAAAACTAATTCTAGTGACACTTTTAGAATAAAAAGTTTCAAGGACAATGATGGGAATTATGTAAGTAATGAAACTAATTCATCCGAAGAAAAGCTAGATGAAAA
>JAOTYR010000015.1 GCA_029861785.1 Candidatus Nitrosopumilus sp. | reverse complement strand
GTCGCACCCTAACGCTATGGCCGGCTTGAAGACCATTGTCAAATTCTTATCTATTAAGGTAACGAATGGTTTTAGGCTATTTCAAAAGAGGTATAAAGCAAGTATTTGCCGAAATACGACATGACTCACAGAGTTGGGGTTCTAGATATGGAACTCTGCCAACCAAAAAAATGCGGATTGGAATGCATAAAGTACTGTCCGGTAAACAAGTCTGGAGCAGATTGTATCGTTTTAAACGAAGAAACAAAAAAGGCACGAATTGATGAGGATATTTGTAATGGCTGCGGCATATGTGTAAAGGTATGTCCTTTTGATGCCATCACTATTGTAAATTTAGCAAGTGAGTTAGCAACAGATAAAATTCATCAATATGGCCCAAATTCCTTTCGACTGTACAGACTACCAACTCCAAAGAAAGGAGAGGTGGTAGGTTTACTTGGAAGAAACGGAATGGGTAAAAGTACTGTAGTAAATATTCTATCAGGTAACCTCAAACCAAATCTGGGAAGATATGAAAATCCTCCAGAATGGAATGAGATTTTAAAATATTATAGTGGAACAGAATTAAAAGGACACTTTGAAAAAATTAAAGAAAAACAAATTCGTGCATCAATTAAACCCCAACAGATTCAGCATTTAGCACAATCCTTTGATGGGACTGGAAACGAGTTAATTGAAAAATATGATGAAAGAGGAATTTCACGACATCTTGTTAAAGAATTAGGATTGGAAAATTCTATGGAACAAAACCTCAAAGAACTCAGTGGTGGAGAATTACAAAGATTAGCAATAGCAACTGTAGCCTCAAAGGATACTGACTTTTACTTTTTTGATGAACCCTCATCGTATAACGATGTATTTCAAAGAACAAGTGTTGCAAGAGTAATTCAGAGTTTGGCCAAGCTTGGAAAAAGTGTAATGGTTGTAGAACATGACCTAACACTTTTGGATTTTCTAAGTGATTTTATTGAAGTGCTTTATGGGGAGCCTACAGCATACGGAATTGTTTCAAACGTATTATCCACCAAAATTGGAATTAATGTATTTCTTGATGGGTACCTGCCCACAGAAAATGTTAGATTTAGAGATAAAAAATTCTCTTTTGATGTATCTTCCTCATCCACTGAAGAATTCCAAGCAGGAAGTGAAATTATTACTTATCCAAAACTAGAAAAAAAATTCCCTTCATTTTCCTTAACTGTTGAGCCTGGAAAGGTTAGAAAAGGTGAAGTCTTGGGCATAATGGGTGCCAATGCACTTGGTAAAACAACCATGATGAAAATGATTGCAGGTGCAGAAAAACCAGATTCTGGTAAAGTTGACAAGAAAACAAAAATTGCTTACAAACCCCAATATCTGGAAAATGATATTGATGTAGAGGTAATTGCAGTGTTAGATAAAGCAAATGAATCACCTATTGAGGGAAGTCAAGAAGAAGAGCAAATTGTTGATCCATTAAAAATCAAAAAACTCTACAATAAATCAGTAAAGAATTTGTCCGGCGGAGAATTGCAAAAAGTAGCAGTTGTCTCTTGTCTTTTACAAAAAGTAGATCTCTATGCTTTAGATGAACCATCTGCATTTTTAGATGTGGAGGACCGAATTGCAGTTGCAAAATTTTTGCAAAAATTTGTTCGTTCATTTGGAAAGTCAGCTATTGTAATTGATCATGATATTCAATTAATGGATTTAGTATCGGATTCTATGGTTATTTTTGAAGGAGAGTCTGGATCTAGAGGACATGCCACATCTCCCTTGCCAAAATCAGAAGCTATGAATAGATTCCTAAAATCTCTTGATATGACATTTAGACGAGATGAAAGGACACTTAGACCTCGTGTAAACAAGCTTGAAAGTAGATTAGATAAAAACCAAAAGGTATCTGGTAATTTTTACTACAAGAATTGACACGAATGCTAAAAAAATCACTGGAAAGTATTCTTACAGCTCATGAAAGTGAAGAATTGATTTCAGCTTTTGATCAGATTGGAGAAATTATAATAGTTAGGATACCAGATGCGCTTTTACCAAAGAAAAAACTAATTGGAGAAACTTTGCTAAAAGAAGTAAAAATTGTAAAGAGTGTATTTTATCAAGCCTCTCCTGTTGAAGGAGACTTTAGAACTAGAAACTTGGAGATTCTTGCAGGTGAAGATAAAACTGAAACTGAATACAAGGAATTTGGATGTAGATTTATCGTAGATGTTGCAAATGCATTTTTTTCTCCTCGTTTATCTACGGAAAGAGAAAGAATTGCAAATCTCATTCAAGATGGTGAAACCATGGTCAACATGTTTGCCGGAGTAGGCATGTTTTCGATTATGGCTGCAAAAAAGAAAAAATGCACAGTTTTTAGCATTGATATCAACCCAGTTGCCTCAAAACTTTGTGAAAAAAATATTGAATTAAACAAACTTGTAGGAAAAGTCATATCAATTAATGGAAATACCTCTCAAATTATAGATAAGAAATTGCAAGATACAGCAGATAGAACCTTAATGCTGCTCCCTGAACGGTCTGATGAATTCTTAGAATCCGCAATAAAAACCACAAAAGATGGAGGGATAATTCATTATTATTCTCATATTCATGCAGATAAAAAATCAGACGCAGGAAAATTATCTGAGAAACATTATCTTGATGTTACTTCTATCAAATCAGAGATTTTAACATCAAAAATTGTAAGACCAGTTGGTCCAAGATATTATCAGACAGTAGTTGATGTGAAAATTTCAAAATAGCTTAATCGTCCGAAGATATGGTGGCAGATGTTGGTTTTGTAGTTGCCATGACATAACCAATCCAGGCAATTACTCCAAGAATTCCACCAGTAATCATGAGGATGGATAATTGTAATACTATTGGACTCCATTCAGATAACATCAACAGATATGCGTAAACAAAGAATGCTACAATACATAAAATAAATATCGCAATTCCTGTTCCTTTGCGTTTGTCCATCGCGATGAAATTAGTTGTGATGTATTTATTGGTTTGAACTATTTATCAAACTCTATTGCCATAAGATAAGCATCTTCTCCATCCCGATAATATACGTTCAGTTGTTGTTTTATTACAAATCCCAATTTTTCATACAACCTTACAGCTTCAGTGTTACTACACCTTACCTCAAGATAAAATTCATCACATTTTTTTAGTTTTACACCATTGGTAGATTCTTCAACGAGGGCTTTACCAATTCCCTTTTTTCTAAATTCTTCAAGAACTGCAATTGAAACAACATGTCCTTTTTTTACAAACCCCAGTTTTTTAAAATTAGAAAATCCATATTCTGTTTTGCACATGACATAACCTACATGTTTTCCATGAATTTCTGCAATAATAAAGGCCTCTGGAATTTCTGCCAGTAAGCTTTCATAGAAATAATCCGAATAGTGTTCAGGAAGAGTCTTTAGGTTTATTTCCATGACTGGTATTAGATCGCTAGGTTCTGCTCTACGTATTATACAGTCCTCTAATTGTCGAAGTATTACCTGCATGATTATTGTTATCTATTATTGATATTTAATTTTATGATAGTATGTTCAATTATTACAATAATTGTCTCCAGGGCTTTAATTTTTAATATTCCTTTTTTAGAGTTACAAATCGTTCCGTCAAAGGTATCTACATTTGGTGAATAATACCCATACTTGTTTTTATTTTATCTAATATTTTGCTACGATTTTTAAGAAAAATTACCTATAGAAACTAATCATTGACTACAAAGCCATTTAATGGAAAGATATAGAATTTAAACATAATGAGTGATCCTAACCAAGAAAATGTCATTTCCATTGTAAATTCGTTATTTGAGGTAAATCAATTTACCAAAACATTGTATTCTTTAGAATTCAAGATTGATGATCTTAATTTCAAGTCAAAATTTGAAGAGCTTGCAAGAAGGCTTGAGGATATGCATTATGTATGTAAATTAGAGAAATTGGATGATGGGAATTACCTAATTATTCAAAAATTTTCCCCAAAAAAACCAAGAAAATGGCTTAATGCTTCATGGACTCCAAGAATTTTGTTTGCCGTTGTAGTCACTTTTGTTATGATTGATGGATATTTTAGAACAGACCTTGCAAACTCTATAGTAGAGATTGGAAATCCGTATGAGATGGCAGGAATCTATACTCTTGCTCTTTTAGGGATTTTAGGAATTCACGAGTCAGGACATCTCATAGCAGCCAGAGCTCACAGACTCAAAACTACTTGGCCATATTTTATTCCAGGTTTGCCAATCATTGGAATTCCTACTTTTGGTGCGTTCATACAATCAAGAGGTTTGACGATAAATCGAGAGATTTTATTTGATGTGGCAATTGCAGGTCCTATCGCTGGTTTAGTTATAGCTGTAATAGTTTCTATGGCAGGTGCGTATACTGCACCAATTCTTGAGATAGATGTTGCTCAAGGACTTTATGAAGAATCTAGATTGATCAAATGGGAACTTGGAGAACCCTTACTCATGACTGCAAGTTTGACATTATTTGGAAAGGGGGGTGATGGTCAGGAAGTTTTGATGACCCCGCTTTTGTTTGCAGCGTGGATTGGGTATTTGATTACATTTTTGAATTTATTACCTGCATGGCAATTAGATGGAGGACACCTTGCTAGAACCTTGATTGGACCCAAATTACATAGATACGCAACTTATGGAAGCATGGCAATTTTGGTTTTGTTAGATTTTTGGCTCATGGCAATTTTGATTCTTGTAATGAGTTCTAGAAATCCCAGTGCTAATCCGCTAGATGACATATCAAAACTAACAAAGAATAGAAAACTAGCTTATGTGGCAGTTATAGTATTAGCTATTTTGTGTGCACCTTTGCCTTCTGGACTATTACCTTGGTAATACTCTAGCACCGTCAGATATTACTGAAACTTTTTGTCTTGCTCCTTGAGTTTTTAGTATGTAATCCATCGAATCTTTGATTCCAGATAATGTGATTAGATTTAATTTTTTTGCATAAAATTCAGGTAGGATTGAAACTAGACCAATTTGAAAATTCTTTTGAACTTCGGTAAGGAAAAGTAAATCCTCCATTCCGTCTATGTACTTTGTTGGATTTTGAAGTTTTTCCATTGGAAATCTATCTTCAATGTATTGCTGAAGTGCATTTGAACCTAAACCTCCCTTGCATTCTGCTACCAATATTGCAAGACCTCCATTTTGTATTGCATTTGAGCAGTTCCAAAGAGATGATAAAGAATGGCTCAATGTATCGTTGCTTGAATCCTTTCCAGTACTGATTATCATTGATTTTTGTTTTCCAATATCTTGAATGGCAAAAGATTCCAAAGTTTTGGTGAGAGAGATAGTCTCTGAGGGATGTCCAACTGAAAAATCTACAATACCTTTTGAATTTGCAACAATTTCTATACCTTGAATTTCAAAATTGTTTGAAAATTTTTTTGCCTCGTCCAGACTCTCTGTTGGTTGCCCAGGAGAAGGAAAGTTTCCTTTTCTTTTTGCATATGCTGAAAGCATATCTTCCTGACCAAATTTTTTAATTAATCTAGTAGAAATTGTTTCATATCCAAATAATCCATTAAATTCCATTTCTCCAATAAAGACAAGATTAGAGTTGGAAAGTTCATTATTATCAAATTCATTTACGGAACTTCCTTCTGGCATCCCAGCCTTGACCTGATTCATTATTTTTCTCTCAGCTAGAACATTTGGAAATGGAAGTGATTTTTGCTCACATATTGTAAATAATGATGAGATAATTTTTTGAATAGATTTTGAGTTATGTAAAACTGCTAAATCCATAGGCCTCGATAGATCAATTGAGTTTAGTTTTTCATTGATTGCTGAATCCTCTAATATTGTACCATCAGAGTCAATTTTTTGCTCTAAATTCTCAGCCCTAATGTCTAAAACAACATCAGTAATCCCATAGTTTAACCAGATCTCAGGCACAATATTTCATCCAATACAAACCAAAATAAATCCAGTGTAGTTAATTTTGATATGGATTTTGTAAAAGAGTTTTCAACCTTTTTGCATGAAAAAAAAATAATTAGATTTGGGGATTTTACACTGGCAAGTGGTAAGAAGAGTTCTTACTATGTAGATTTGAGACTTGTTCCTAGCTATCCTCATCAATTTCGAAAGATGGTAAAATATCTCCAAAATGAAATAATCAAAGATGTTGGACTAGATAATTTTGATTCTCTAGTATCTGTTCCAACAGGAGGTTTGGTTATTGCCTCAGCCTTGGCAATAGAAACAGTAAAGCCGTTAATTTATGTAAGAAACAAACCAAAAGATTATGGAACATCAAAATCAATTGAAGGGGAAATTCATGAAGGAATGAAAGTTGTTATGATAGATGATGTTGCCACAACTGGTGGTTCTGTAGTTAATGCCATTAAATCTCTAAAAGAAGCCAAAATCAAAGTAGATGATGCTTATGTGATTGTAAATAGAATGGAGGGAGCTTCGGAGGCCCTAAAAGATGAAGGAGTAACTTTGCACTCTATTGCAAATGTTATTCAAATTACCAAATCTTTGCATGAACAAAATCTTGTCGACGGTGATGTTTTACAAAAAGTAGAAGAACAGATTAGAATAAAATAATATTTGGCAGCTCAGACAAATGCCTTCCAATCATCATTCAGATATAACTCTGATTCTTCATTGCAGCCAATAAATTTTATCTCTGGTCATTTTAAAACTAACGGAATTAGTATGGGCCCGAAGGGCTTCGATCCCTTGGCTCACCGGTTATGAGCCGGTTACTCTACCAAGCTGAGTTACGGGCCCTACAAAAATGGAATAAATCTGCAGTTTAAAATGTTATGAGCTTAACAGTATGCTTCATAGCAACTGTCAAGCAACAAGTTTTGTGCAGAGATAGATTTGTCTGCAATTTGTATCAAGTCATCAGTGTTTGTAGACGCTGTTTCTAGAATATTTCTCCATGCTGCTGCGTGACGGATATCTGCTTCAGTATGTAGTTTGAAATATTCTGTTGCATCATCACTTGACATTCCATAAAACTTTGCCATTCCATCAAGTTTTGTTTGGCTAATCTTTGGAATTTCCTTCTCAAATGCATACATGGCACAAGAGCCGCCCTCATAGGTATTCATCAATTCTTCTAAATCAGATACTGCTTTTTTGGTCTTCTCCAGACCCTCATAAGATGTAAGTTCTTTCTCAGATATTCCTAATTCGTTTGCAAATTTTATCCACGGACGTACATGATCTGCTTCTTCTTGTTGATTATCAATTAATTCGCTAATTGCTGATTCTGGTGCTTTTTCAATAATAGGAGTCATGTAGGTTGGTACTGCTTTTACAAGTTGAAAATATTCTTTTGAATATCCAGCCAAAGATTCAACTGTTAGTTTTCCATCAGACCACATCTCATAGAATGGATGTTTAAGTAAGCTTCTTTCTTCAATCATCTCATCTACTCTTTTTATCAAATTCATACCACAATTTTCTATTTACCAGTAAAAAATCTTTGGTGTTTACAAAAGATTTTATGGATAAAATATAAAATTTGATTGGGTTCCAGTGGTGTAGACCGGTCAAGCATACTGCCCTTTCAAGGCAGTGATCCCGGGTTCAAAATCTTATGATGAAAATCCCGGCTGGAGCACCAAGATTTATTTACTAATGACAAAGTTTTTTGATTAGGCCCCTCTTGGACAGGAAAAATTTAGAGATTAATCCTCTGGTTGAAACCTATGGCAAGTATATTGATAAAATTAATCATTCTCTGGATAAGGAATTAGATCTTTATTCAGAGTCAGAATTCATAGATCCTCTAAAATATTCTTTAGATGGTGGGAAAAGAATTAGGCCAATTATTCTTGTTTTGGCAGCTGAAAGTGTAGGAGAGATTGATGATAATACATTGGCAGCATCTTGTGCTGTTGAATTTCTTCATATGGAATCTATAATTCATGATGATATTATTGATAATGAAACACTGCGAAGACAAAAGGATCCATTTCACATAAAATATGGATACAATACAAGCGTTTTGACAGGTGATTTTGTTTTAGGATTGATTCTCGGAATTTCTTCAAGATTAGACAATGCGAGAATAACAAAAGAATTAGCAAGTACTGCCATGCTAATGAGTGAAGGAGAAATGATTGAAAGTAGGTTAGAAACAAGTGAAGATGTTACATTTGATGATTATCTTAAGGTAATTGAATACAAAACTGCAGTTGCCTTCCAAGCAGCCTCAAGAATTGGAGCTATTATTGGTAAGGGTACTGAAGAGGAAATAGAATCGCTAACGGAATATGGAAAAAATATTGGAATAGCATATCAGATAAGAGATGATTTGTTTGATTGGAGAAATGAAGACAAGTTATTTAATTTCTTAATTAAGAAAAGTTCTGATCCCAGAGATGTATTTGATAAAATGGAAGAGCTTCTAAAATATTATTCTGAAAAAGCTAGAAAGGGATTACGAAAGATTCCTGATAGTGATGCAAAATTGAATCTTGAAAATTTAATTAAATTTACAATGTTTAAGGCATAAGACCTAAACCAACTACAGGAGTTGCAAACTCTACAAATTTGATTATTGGATCTGGATAAACACCAAAGCCTACTAAGAATATAATAGAGAATACTACAACTGCAATTACTGATTTTGGTTCAGATACTCTCTTTTCTGTTTCTCCTTCAAAGTACATTCGTCTCATTATCCAACCATAGTAAGCTAATGATAGAGCACTGTTTAGGACACCAGCTATGGCAAGCCAAGGTGCCCACCATAAAGCAGAGGTTGCATCCAATGCACCACCAAACAGCATTAATTTACTCCAGAAACCTGCAAGAGGAGGAACACCGGCAAGGGCTAATAATGAAATTACTAACCCAAGTGAGGTAATTGGCATTTTTCTGCCCAGTCCTTTCAGTTTATCTAAATTAGTAACTGCAAGAGTTGTAACTATTCCTGCCACTGCAATGAATGCCATTCCTTTCATTACCGCATGGTTTAGTATTTGATAAAGTGAGCCTTGCAATCCAAGTGAACTGTAAGGAGATACTGCGAGTCCAATGAGAATGTATCCTGCATGTGCAATACTTGAATAGGCTAACATTCTTGAGAGATTCTTTTGCATAATGGCTGCAATGTTACCAATTGTCATGGTCATTATAGCAAGAATTCCCAGAGCCAATGTCCAATCAAGATTTAGAACTACCATTCCTAGAACAACTATTCGGATGGTAGCTGCAAATCCTGCTTTCTTTGTTCCCGCTGCTAGCAGTGTTGTAATTGTTGGTGGAGCTCCTTCATAGGTATCTGGCAGCCATTGATGGAAAGGTACCAATCCCATTTTAAATCCAAATCCTGCGATAAACATTCCAACTGATAGTAAAGCAAGTGGAAGAAGTCCAGGATCTAAATTAGAATACCCCTGTATCACTTCACCAATGTTGGTTGATCCAGTTATTCCGTATGTAATTGAAATACCATAAACAATTATTGCAGATGACAATGCTCCAAACATGAAATACTTTAGTGCTGCCTCATTTGATTGAGGATTTCTCTTGATAAATCCAACAAGAGCATATGTTGGGATACTCATTAGTTCCCAGGCAACAAAGAGCATTATCAAATCTGTAGAATATGCAACGAGTACCATGCCGATTGTAGAAAGTAAAATTAACGAATAGTAGATTGCAGGATAGTTTTGCTTTCTCATGTAATTAAAAGAGCCAACTGTTGTGAAGATTGCTACAATAAGCATTGCAATTGCAAAGAATCCCCCAAATGCATCATCTACAATTACATCCTCGGAGAATAATGCAGCTGGTAGAACATTGTCATTTAGGAATTGATAGCCCACATATGCAATTGAGATAATTAATGCGGCAAACGCAATAACAGCATAAAATGAGTTTGAACCCCTTTCTTTTCTGATTACATTAATTACTGGTAAAATGACCCCTGCAACACCAAGAATGGCGATTATTACTAGCGGAGTTGAACTAATTTCTATCATTTCATAACACCTCTAAATTAACAATATCAGAACTACGAATAGTAATCCTGCTCCAAATACGAATAGGTAAGACTGAGTCACACCTGTCTGCGTTCCTTGTACTACTTTGGCACCCCATCTTGTTGCATTATAGAATCCATTATTCATTCCATAATCAATTGCTGTCTTCTCAAAGTATCGGTATACTGCTCGTGCAAGCCAAAGTGGGGCCACAACAAAGCACCAGTAAATTATTGCATTAAGATACCATCTGTTTAAGATAGTTTTGTGAATAGCATAAAAGAAAATATTTGAATTTACAAATTTTGTTGCATCAACCCATCTTCCAATATAGAAAATATATCCCAATCCTATTCCAATTGCAAATGCTGCCAATGATGAACCTAATGCAACAGGATTGAGCCCTTGTAAGAATCCTGGAAGTATTGACTCACCTGATTCGTGATGAATCGTATGGATACCAAAGGAGTGTTCAAGATAATCTGTGAACAAATGATGTATTCCTTCTTCAGCAGATAATCCAATTATACCAATACCAATAGTTAGAACTGCAAGAATTCCATATGGGACCCACATTGAAAGTGGCGCTTCATGAATGTGGTGTCCTTCTTCTTCCATCTTTTCGATGTGTTTACTTTTATTTCCATAGAATACCAAGCCAATCATTCTTGTAGTGTAAAATGCTGTAATGACCGCTGTCAAAACTGCAATTGCATAAATTGGCATTGCCCATTCACTTCCAGATTCAAAAACTGCTGCAAATATTGCATCCTTGCTCCAGAAACCAGTTGTGATAAATGGTGCTCCCATTAGACCAAGACCTGCAGCCCACATGAATGCATACGTCTTTTTCATGTGTTTTCGAAGACCTCCCATATCAGTCATAAACCTAGAACCAACAACATGTAACAAAGAACCTGCAGCCATAAAGAGAGAGGCCTTAAACATTGCATGAGAAATCAGATGGAAAAATCCTGCTGTATATCCATCAACATATTGTTGAGATAAACCTGCAACACCTAATGCCATCATCATATAGCCTATTTGAGAACCAGTAGAATATGCAAGGACTTTTTTAATTTCTGGATTTACCATTCCTTGAGTTGCAAGTAACAATGCGGTGATTGCGCCTACCCACGCTACAATCTCAAAGAACTGGTCAGCTAGTATTCCTGCTGCACCCAATGCAAAAACGATTGGACCTATTCTTGCTACAAGAAAGACACCAGCTTTTACCATCGTTGCTGCGTGAATTAATGCAGAAACTGCAGTTGGACCAGTCATAGCCTCTAAGAGCCATTCATTTAGTGGAAATTGGGCGGATTTTCCTACTGCACCTCCAAATAACAAAACAAATGCAGGGACCAGCAATCCTTGAGCAGACATTGCTTCGGCCCAAGCGAAATCTCCCATTAATTCTTTAAAACCAAAAGTACCAGCAAACAAAAATATCAACAGCATTCCTGCTATCATCATCACGTCTCCAACTTTGGTCATGATGAAGGCCTTCATTCCAGCATGTGTTGGTGCATAGTAATCTAAAAGACCTAAAACGGTTCTTCCTTCAGTACCAACATGGTCTTTCTTTTTGTCACGATACCAAAAGCTAATCAACGCATAAGAGGCAAGTCCTACACCTTCCCAACCAAAGAAGACTTGAAGTAAATTATCAGATAAAACAATTAGCTGCATTGAACCAATAAAGAACATCATCCAGAACCAAAATCGGGTAATGTCCTTATCCCCTTTCATGTATCCAGTACTGTAAATCATAATCAGGAAAGAAATCCATCCAACAACATTTGCCATGATTACTGAAAGTGGATCAGCTAAAACGCCACCCTTTAGACCTATTGATTCGATCCAAGTAATTTGATGATGAATTTCACTAGCATCTAATGTAACTGGCAAAAGCGATGCCGCAGAAAGTGCACTCATCAATGCAAAGGCAACTGCAACATAACCCGTTGCATGCTTTGATGCCTTGCCAATTCCTGGCATTATTAGAGCAGCTGCAAAGGGTAAAATCCAAACTAACCAAGCAGCCGCTGAAGTTGCTTCAAATGGTAAACCTAGTGCTTCAGTTGCCATATACTAAACCCCCAATACTCCATTCATGTACGGAATAATTGTCTTCAGGAAAATATCAGGATAAATTCCAAGAACTATAGTAAAACCTGCAAGTACCATCATAGGGGCTGTCATATACCAACTTCCTTCTTTTACATTCTCAAGATGTTCAGGTGTTTTTCCAAAGAAGATTCGTTTTAGCATCCAGAGGATATAGGACATGGTTAATGCAGTTGCAACAAGACCCAAACCAAATGTGACAGCTCTTACAGTTGAGCCTTCTTCGATGGCAGTTTCTAATGCGCCATAAAATAGAATCCATTCTCCCATAAAGCCACTTGTTGGTGGAACTCCCATGATTGTAAGAGCACCAATTACTGCACAAACTGCAGTGATTGGCATCTTTCCTGCAAGCCCTCCAAGTTTTGTAATACTTCGAGTACCAACTTTGACAATAATTATTCCAGCCATCATGAAGAGAATGCCTTTTCCAAGGGCATGAGTAACATACATCATTTCAGCCCCTGCCAAACCAAGAGCAGACATTGAACCTATACCAAACAGAATGTAACCCATCTGGCTGATACTAGAATAAGCAAGTAATCGTTTGAGGTCGTCTTGCATTAACGCCATAGCTCCGCCGTAAATCATTGTAACAAGTCCCCAAATATGGAACCAAATCGAAAGTTCTGCAAATGTTGAAGGTAAGAATTCTACAATTAATCTAAAGATACCATATGCACCAATGCCGATCATTGCAGGAGACAGCAAAGCACTGATTGGAGTTGGTGCCGAACCGTGGACATAGGGCAGCCAAATATGAAACATAAAAACGGCCAGTTTAACTCCAAGACCAATTGCTATAGCGACTGCTGAGGCCATGACAATATCTTGTGGGATTTCAGATTCCTGAATATCTGCAAAGTCAAAGCTACCAATTGTAAGACCTATCATCAAAAAGCCCAACAACAAAACAACTGCACCAGCATGTGTCCAGAACAAGAACATTAGACCAATCTTTCTTCTTGGACCATCACCCCAAAGAGCAACTAGGAAGAAACCAGGAATCAACATAACTTCAAAGAAAACATAAAATTCAATCAGATTTGTTGAAAGTACCGTTCCCAACATCCCCATTGCAAAGACAAGATATAGTGCAAAGTAAAGTCCAGATTTTGCATTGACATAGTTTGTAAGAGAAGTAGATTCTACAATTGTAGATTGGCCAGCACTTGATTGAATTGTTCTCTGCTCCTCTTCGAACTGTTCATGGAATTTATGAATCATGTATGGTTTTGAATAGAGGGCAAGAATTGTACTTAGCACGTAAATCATTATCGCAAATGGTGAGGCCAAACCATCAAGCAAGAATCCAAATTCTCCGAACATATCTGTCCATGGATAATGCTCTTCAGCTGTTCCGCCTAGTGCAGCACCAATTACTAGAATTGTGGTGTAAAGTAAAATTGCAAATGTAAACCACATTGCAGGAGTTGGCCCCATTTTCCGACCAATGATGTAGGCCACTGGTGATAACAGTAGAGGCAAGAAAACTGCCTGTAAAAGAGCATACTCCATTATCCCTTCAAGCTCCTAAAGTCTGCGATATCGATATTATGATACATGCGGTATGCAACAATAATCAAAGATAGTCCAACTGCAACTTCAGCTGCTGCAATAGCAATTGAAAATAAGGCTAAGGTCTGACCACCGCTATGTGGTAAGAATCGTCCAAATGCAACCATGTTAAGATTTGCAGCATTAATGACAATTTCAATTGCAAACAACATTCGAATAGCATTTCTCTTTACAGAAAGGCCGTAAATTCCAATGCCCAAAAGAGCAACAGATACTAGAACAAACTCAGTTAACTCGTTGGCCATTCTCCTCATCTACCCTTCTTGCTAAAACGAGTGCACCTGTTACTGCACCTGATAAAATTAATCCCATCAAAATTAATGCGGGCCAATAATATGTCAAAAAGTCCTCACCAATTTCTCTAAAATCAACTGCAGGCTCATCTGTAGTGATTTGTTTAATTCCAGAATCTAAAATGACAGCACCTAGGGCAACCATCATAACTAACATTAATGCAATTCCAACAAATTTTCTTCTTTTATCTTCAATTTTTTTGAAGATTAGTTCTCTTTTTACCAGCATGACTGTAAATAGTATCAAGACTGCAATAGAACCAACATAAACTGCAAGCTGAAACATTGCAACAAATGGTGAATCTAAAAGCAAAAAGAATCCTGCTATTCCTCCCAGTGTTCCCATTAATGCAATTGAACCATAAACCAAGGAGCGTAATTCAAGGGCAGCAATTGCGCTTCCAATTGTAATTACAGATAAGGCAAGAAAGGCAGCATCAGCCATGTGTTGCACCTCTAGCAGAAATTTGTATTTCAGAATCTTGAGCAACAGTTGGTTTTACCTGTAATTGAGCAGGAGTGTAAATCAAACCTTCCTTACTAAATGAAGAGAGCTCATAATCATTTGTCATGTATAATGCATAAAATGGACATGCGTCAACACACAATCCACAAAATACACATTTACCGTAATCGATTTGTGGCATGATGGATTTTTTGTTTTGTTTCCATTCCTCTGGAACTTTTACCATCCCAATTGCCTCAGCGACACCTTCACATGCAATAGAACAAAGTTGACATCCTGTACAGTGATCATGGAACAACATGTGTCTTCCTTTGAGACCTGCTATTCCTACTCCCGTGGTTGGATCAAATTGATAACCATCGCCGACAAATTTTAATTTCTCTTCAGGATATCGAAGTGTAAATCGTTTTAGTGCAATGTGTTTAATTCCAGAATTTAATGCCTTGATAATACCAGTAGCTGTTCCCATTAGAATATTCCTCCTGGTCCCAAGATTCCAGCATACAGCAAACCGAGTGCTATAAAGATGTTAACGAATGCAAGTCCTATTAGTTTCTTCCAACCTAAATCCAGTAACATGTCAACTCTAATTCTTGGAAATACACCTCTTGGTAATAGAATAAAGAAAATTACTCCCACAGTTTTAAGTACAAACCAGACAGTACCATTTAGCATTTCTTGAGAAAATACTGGTAGTCCTGGGAATTGGGCGGTAACTGGTCCTAACTCGATTCCTTCTGTTATGATTTCTTCAGGGAAGGGAGGCCAGATCATTGGTCCGCTCCATCCTCCTAGGAATAATACAACAAAGAGACCTGCAAATGCATAAAGTTTCAAATATGTTCCAAGTTGCACTAGCCCATACATCATTCCGGAAAATTCAGTTAACCATCCTGCAACAATCTCACTTTCCGCTTCTGGCAAGTCAAATGGAATTCTTTCTAACTCTGCTAACATTGTAATAAAGAAAACAATTGCTCCGATTGGTAAGAAAATAATCCAGGGGAAGCTTGATTGGCTTGCTGCAATTTCTGAGAGATTTAATGTTCCAGTTAAAATTACAACTCCAAGTAATGAGAGAATCAAAGGAATTTCAAATGAAACCATTTGATACAAAGCTCTAATTCCACCAATGAATGGAAATTTGCTATTTGCAGACCAAGCAGAAAGAATAGTAATGATTGGGAAAAATCCAATTACAGCAAATACTGCAAGTAGCCCAACATCCACATCAGCCACAACCCATCCTGGAGCAACAGGAATTAGGGCAACAAATGCGGCAGCTGTTGCAACAAACAAAACAGGGGCTGCCCAAAATAGAGGCTTGTCAGCTTTTGCAGGAATAATAATTTCCTTTGAGATTAATTTTAGTCCATCTCCCATTAGTTGTAAAATGCCTTCTATTTTTCCGCAATAGAATGGTCCGACCCTAAGTTGAAGTTTTGCTAACATTTTTCTCTCCACAAAAATAGTGCCAGCAGCTATCAAAGCTGCAAATCCAAATCCTGGAAATGCAGCGACTCTAAAGAGATCAGTTGTCATAAAGGCTTTGATAATTGGAAGGGATCTAGATGGATCTATCAACCACGTCAATGCTAGAAATGGTGTCAGTAGTTCGCCATTAATTACTGGCATTTCTATAAAAAATAAAACCAGTTGAATAGCTGGGAAGCCGATTAAGGCCATTATTAGAAGAATCCAAAATAGATTATCTAAGATAGACTTGATGAATTCACTTAGTTTAAAATTTGGTGCAATAACTGACATTTATCGATCTGCCTCCACTGGCCAATAGTTAAGACTCCAATAAACCGAAGGCATGTTTCCAAGCTTTTCTCCAATGAGAAGTTGTGGTAATGCAATGAGATTCCTAAATGATGGAACACTGAGTTTTACTCTGTATGGTTCTGGTTTTTTATCTGAAATAATGTAGCAACCTAATGCTCCTCTTCCTGATTCAACACGTTTGTAAACCGAACCAAGTGCTCCTTTTGGATTGGGTTTTAGTTTAACTCTAACAGAACCGGACTTTGGCATTTTTTGCAATGCATCTCGAATTATTCTACAACTCTCCATCATGTCAAGCCATGGAATCCTTGATCGTGCATAAGAATCACCGCTTTTCATAACATTAGTTTCAAAATCTAATTCATCATAGACATCATATGGTTCCTTCTTTCTAACATCATAATCAACTCCACTTGCTCTAAGAACAGATCCTGTTGTTCCTAATCCAATTGCTTTTTCACGTGAAAGTATTCCAGTTTTTTCTGTCCTTGAAATCAAAATAGGATTTTCATAGAAAACATCTGCATATTCTTTAATTCGTTTTTCAAAGTAATTTACTTGTCTTAAGCATACATCTTCAAAGTTTGCAGGTAAATCATTTCGAATTCCTCCTGGAACAAAATAAGAGTGAGTAACTCTGGCACCTGTCATTTTTTCTAAAAGATCAATTAAGAGTTCACGATCACCTGCAGGCCACATGAACATTGTAGAGTGACCCAAAAATATTCCATAAATTGCAAGCCAGTACTGAGTGTAAACACATCTGTTTAATTCAGATGCAATTACTCTGATGTATTTTGCACGTTCTGGAACTTCTAGTCCGAGGAGTTCTTCTGCACCTAAAACATAAGGATACAAAATATTACAAGAATCATGAATAACTGGTCTTTCTAAGTGAGGAATGTTTAGAACATAATTTCTATACTCTGCCATCTTTTCTTCTCCACGATGAACATAACCTGGGTCAGGATCACATGCAACAATATAATCCCCATCGATTTGTACAATAATTCTCATATGTCCAGAACCTGGATGTTGTGGTCCAACATTGAGAGTCATTATCCTCTCGTCTGCTTTTTGAATTGCCAGTCCCGGTGGTAATGTTGGTGAACTCATTTTTATCGTCCCTTGTTCCTAAAGTCTTTTCGTAATGGTGGTAAATCTGCCCAATCTTCTGGCAAAAGTAATCGTCTGTTATCTGGATGACCTTCAAAGTAAACACCTAACATTTCAAAAACTTCTCTTTCATGAAATTCTACGCTGTAGAATATATCTCTAAGACTGGGAAGTCTTGTAGCATCATTACCAGGAATTGGGTCATCTTCTCTTGGTGCTCTGGTAGCAACTTCGAGGATTTGTCGAGATAAAGTTGGGTCAGTATAAGAACTTAGGTGATAAACCACTTCAATTTCCTTGTCTGCAGGATAATCTACTCCTGAAACAGAGTCCACATGATCGTAATTTAGAACATCTCGTGTAAATTCAGCAACTTCATGCACATCATCTCGTCCAACTTTAATTCCTACTCGGTCTGGCTTTACATAAGTAATAGTGGTTTTTTCACCAAACTTTTCAACTATTTTATCTGCAATTCCTTTTTCAAAGGCGGGTAATTCAGGCTCCTCCTTTGTAGGTGCTGGTTTCTTTGCAGGAGTAGGTTTTTCAGAGACTTTATCAGCAGTCAGTTTAGCATCTTCTGTTTTTTTTTCAACTGTTTCTTTTTCTGACTCTGAACTCATTATACAAACTTCCTAGCCTTCATCCTCTTGATTTTTTCTTGCAATAACATACATCCTTGAATAAGAGTTTCAGGTCTAGGTGGACAACCTGGAACATACACATCTACAGGTAAAATTCCGTCAATTCCAGGAAGAACATTGTATGAATCAAAATACAATCCTCCAGTAATAGCACAAGCTCCCATTGCAATGACATATTTTGGTTCTGGCATTTGATCATAAACTAAACGCAAACGAGGTGCCATCTTTCTGGTAATGGTTCCTTGAACTACAACTAGATCACATTGTCTTAGTGATCCAAATGCTTCAATTATACCAAATCGTTCAACATCATATCTTGGACTAGACGCTGCTCCAAACTCTACACTGCAACAAGCTGTTTCAATGTGTACGGGCCATAGAGACCAAATTCTACCCCAATTGATTGCATAACCTAATGGTTTGTCAATGGCTTTTTCTAAAATATCTCCTAGTTTTCCAACAAACACGTTAGCATTTTGTGGAGTTATCAGATCTTTTAACAATTTAATCCCTCCTCATTGTAAATTTGCTTTGTATAAAAAACTACCAAATGTCTCTCCTACCTGATTGATGTAAGGCGAAGGCCATTGCACCAAATACTATTGCTAAAAAGCCAATGATTGGAAGTGTCGCATCTTTTGGTAGATATAAAATGGTGCTTCCCCATGCATAAAGGAAAATTGCTACAACATCAAAAACAACAAACATCAAAATGTATGCATAATACTGCATCATAAAATGAGTTCGTCCTTCACCGGTGGGGACTTGGCCACATTCCATGGGCAAGAATTTTACTGGATTGCTTCTTTTTCGTGGTGAAAGCATCCGTGAAATAACCAATGCAGGGGCCATTGCTGCTACTGCAAATCCAAACATTAAGACCACGGTACTATAATTGCCCGCTAATTCCCCGACCAATTTAGCTTTGAACCCAAGTTTTTGTATAAAAAGGTATGCACATTTTTTTGATCTAATTTTTTTAAAACTCAAAAATTGTAAAGTACTTTATAGGATACTACCCAAGAGCGATCATGTCATTGAATATAGGAGATATGGCTCCAAATTTTGAGCTTCCTGACACCGAACTAAAAATGCGGACTTTGGATGAATTCAAAGGGAAAAAAATTGTACTATCATTTTTTGTTGCTGCAGGTTCTAATGTATGTGAAAATGAATTATGTACATTTAGAGACTCTTGGGATGAGATATCAAATCTTAACGCTCAGGTAATAGCAATAAGTAATGATGGTCCATTTGCAAACAAAGCTTTTGCCGAAAAACACAACCTAAATTTTCCATTATTGGGAGATTACAATAGTAATACTATTCGTGATTACGGTATTTTGATGAAAGATTTGTTGCATATTAAAGATTACAATGCTGCAAAACGTTCTGTCTTTGTAATAATGGAAGACGGAAAAATTGGATACAAATGGGTCTCTGAAGATCCATTAAAAGAACCAAACTATCAAGAGATTAAGGAATTCCTAAAGTAAGGAATTTTTTTCTTTTTTATTCTATTTCAGCTACCAAGTCGCCTTTTGCGACTGTTCCTGTTTCTTTAATTTTAATCGATTTTACAGTACCATCTTTGTGAGCTTTTACTGCAACTTGCATCTTCATTGATTCTAAAGTACAAATAACATCACCTTGTTTTACAGAATCACCTTCTTGTATTGCAATTGATACAACTTTTCCTGGAATTTGACTTTTTAATGCTAATTCGGAATTACCTTTACCACTACCTCCAGAGTTTTTGTAAACTATTTCATCAAAATTTGTATGCATATTAATTGTAATTGGAATATTATCAATTACTAGATTCATTTCGTTTGTAGTGTTCTCTAAATATTTTGCTTTATGATATTGTTGATCCAGAACAAACTCAATTCCTCTTGCATCCATAGTGAGAATTTTAATTCGGTGATCACTGTTGTTGATTTTGATAACGTATTCGTTATTTCCAAGGTTCTCAGTAATT
>JAOTYR010000085.1 GCA_029861785.1 Candidatus Nitrosopumilus sp. | reverse complement strand
CTTATGTTTCATTAGGAAAACCAGTTGCTCCAGGTCAGTTTAGTCTAGAGGAAGTAAAAAAAATAATCAATTTAAAAAAATAGACTGGATTGAAAAATCCAGTTTTCCAAAGTAAATTCAATAGATTGTTTTTTTTGTAGATGGTAAAATTGAGAGTTTAAATCATTCGTGTTATCCAGAAAAAAGATGTCTAAAACATTTGCAGTTATCGGAGATCCTATTAATCATTCACTTTCACCAAATATTCACAGTGCAGCGTTTAGAGAATTGAATTTAGATTGCTCCTACATCGCATATAGAATTCCTAAAGGAGAATTAAATGAGGGAATAGATGCTCTTAAAAAAATAAAAATTGACGGATTTAATGTTACAATACCTCACAAAGTAGAGATGATGAAATATCTGGATAAAATTGATGAATCATGCAGTGTTATTGGTGCAGTAAACACTGTAACAAACAATGCAGGTATTCTTAAGGGATTCAATACTGACATGGATGGATTTTTAGAACCCTTTTGGAAAAGAAAGATAAAGGTTCAAGGAACAAAAGTTCTATTATTAGGAGCTGGTGGCGCAGCAAGAGCAATTGTTGCAGGACTTGCCAAAGAGAATGCAGAGAAATTAACGATTGTAAATAGGACACTTGAAAAGGCAAATAACTTACGATTGTTTGCAAATAAAATTGGACTTGATTCTAATTCCATACATATCAAAAACCTTGGAGATGATTTAGAAGATTACGATATTATTGTTAATGCAACTTCAATTGGATTGCAAAATGAACCAAGCCCTGTTAATTTTAAATCCATTAAACCAAAAACAATTGTTTATGATATTGTATACATGCCAATGAATACAGATTTTTTAAAGAAGGCAAAAGAAAAAGGTGCGACCATCATTTATGGCTACGAGATGCTTTTAGGTCAAGCAACAAGAGCATTTGAAATTTGGCATGGTATCGAAGCACCTTATAATGCCATGAAAAAAGCCCTTCTAGGTGGAGTGTAATGACCAAATCAAAAGCAATCGTTCATGGAGCAGTCTCGCTTGTAAATGCGATAGCAAATAAAAAAGGTGCGACTTTAGGGATCTCTCTTAGAGTCGAGGCAGTAGTAGAAGTAAATCCTGGAAAAGGCATCATCATACAATCGAGGAATAAAACCCTAAGTTCTCGATTAATCAATAAAACAGTAGAGAAAATTTTAACAAAAAAAGATTTAGAGCAAAATAAAATTACAATTAATCTAGAATCAGAAATTCCTACAGGTTATGGATTAAAAAGTTCTAGTGCCATATCTACAGCAGTTGCCCTGGCATGTGCAAAAATATTCAAACCAAAATTAACAGACCAACAAATTTTACTTGCAGGAGTAGATGCATCAATAGAATCCCAAGTAAGCATTACCGGAGCATATGATGATGCATGCTCCTGTTATTTTGGAGGATTCAATGTAACAGATAATGCCACAAGAAAAATAATTAGATCAGGAAAAATTCCTTCAAATTTAATAGTGATTATTTTTGTGCCAAAAAATAGAAAGCGTGGAAATGTAAAAAAATTAAAAACATTGTCATCAGTTTTTGAAAATGCTTGGAAATTAGCTAGAAATGCCAATTATTGGGTGGCAATGATAATTAATGGATTAGCCACATCTGCCATATTAAATTCCAACCCAAAAATAATCACGGATCTCCTTGAAAAAGGTGCCATGGCCGCATCTGTTTCTGGTAATGGACCATCAATTGCCGCAATTGTAAAAAAAGAAAACGAACAAAATGTAAAAAGAGTTTTCTCCACTTTAGAAGGAAACATAATAGTTTCAAAAATAAATAATAAAAAAGCTGAAGTATATGATTTGTAAAATAGAAAAATCAAAATTATCAGGAAATCTGGTTTGCCCTCCAAATAAGAGCTATACACATAGAGCTGTTTTTCTAGCATCTCTTGCTGGAAATAATAGTAGAGTAGATAATGTATTGTTCTCAGATGATACACGAGCAACAATTAAAGCTTGTCAAAACTTTGGAGCTCTAATTGATCAAAAAAATACTTCAATTATTGTAAAAGAACCCATAGGAAAAGGAGTTTTTGTGCCTGAGATTAACGCAGAAAACTCTGGAACTACAATAAGAATAGCATCAGGAATTGCCAGTCTTTTTTTAAAAGAAACTATCCTAACTGGAGATTCAAGCCTTAAGAAAAGACCTATGCAGCCCTTGTTAGACGCTCTAGAAAGTATCGGAGCAAAGTGTTCTTCAAAAGATGGTAAACCTCCAATCAAGATAACTGGAAAAATCAAAGGAGGTGATGTGACAATTCCTGGAAATTTTTCAAGTCAATTTATTTCTGCATTAATGATAAGCGCACCATTAACTGACAGGGGGATAAACCTAGCAATTGAAGGGGATTTGGTATCAAAGCCATATCTTGACGCTACAATTTCAACTATGAGACAATTTGGAGTTTTGGTTCAAACCTTAATCCCATACAAAAGATATAGTATTGCACCTCAAATTTACAAGTCATCAACATTTACAGTTCCAATTGACTTTTCAAGTCTTGCTTTACTTTTATCAGCAGCTGTGTTGTGCGAAGGAAATTTTGTAATACAAGGAAATATTGGAAATTTACCTCAAGGAGACGAAGTGTTTATTGATATTTTAGAGCAATTAGGAGTAAAAGTAACAATTGAAAAGGATAAGATCTCAATACAAGCTCCAGAAAAATTAAGCGGTGGGAGATTTGATCTCAGCAATTCACCAGATTTACTGCCACCATTAGCAATTTTATCGTTAAAATCAGATAGTCCTATTGAAATTGTTAATGTAAAACATGCCAGACTAAAAGAAACGGATAGAATTTCTATAATATCAAGAGAGATTGTAAAATTAGGAGTTTCGGTAGAAGAAAAAGAAGATGGATTGATTTTAAATTCATCAGACAATCTCAAAGGAGCATCGTTAGATTCAGAAAATGATCATAGATTATTCATGGCTTTTTGTATTGCTGGAATGTATATTGGAAATTGTACAGTAACAGATCCCCAATCTGTAAATGTATCTTATCCAGATTTTATAGAAGATATGAACAGAATTGGTGCTAGTATTTCAATTCAATAATTTTAATTTTAAAAAACAAGTTAAAAGGCGCGACCCTGTATAGAGTGAAAAGCTTTCTCCTCACCCAGAACGCCTTTGCGTCAATAACATGTATTTTTCACAGGGTCGCGCAAATTATTCATTAAAATTTGCACATTTTGTCATATAATGTGTACGATATTGTTATATTTAAAATTTATTTGAAATTATTTGAACAATAGGTTGAAAATATCATAATTTTTATAGAACTTTTAAAATAAATTTCAAGATCAGTAAAAGATCAATCAAATTTTTTTGATTTTATTAAATGAGGAATTATAAGCACGCCTTACTATCTTAAAATATTGTCGGGGAATTCTATTGGCCAGCGTTTAGTTTTAACCAGTTTTGGTGAAAGTCATGGAAAATCAATTGGTGCTGTATTAGATGGATGTCCAGCAGGATTAGAAGTTGATGAAAAAGAAATCCAGAAAATATTGGATTATAGAAAACCAGGAACATCTCACATTACAACCCAAAGGAAAGAAAGCGATAAGGTAGAAATTATTTCCGGAATATTTAGAGGATTTACAACAGGAGCTCCAATAACAATGCTGATTTGGAATGCTGACCAAAAATCCAGAGATTATGAAAACTTGAAAACTAATCTACGTCCAGGTCATTCAGACTATCCAGCCATGATCAAATATAATCATTTTAATGATTATAGAGGAGGAGGAAGATTTTCTGGAAGATTGACTGCAACTCATGTAATGGGAGGAGTAATTGCAAGGAAACTACTCAAAGTCACATTAGGGATTGAAACTAATTCATATACAAAACAGATTGGAAAAATCGAAATGAACAAAGAGTTTGATGAAAAAATGATAAAATCAATTTATAAAAATGATGTTAGATGTCCAGATGAGAATACTGCAGAAAAAATGAAGACTTCAATTTTAAATGCAAGAAAAAAAGGAGATTCACTTGGAGGAGTAATCGAATCAATTACAACAAAGGTTCCTGTGGGGTTAGGTGAACCAATTTTTAGTTCTCTTGAATCAGAATTGAGTAAAGCAATTTTTTCAATACCATCTGTAAAAGGAATTGAATTTGGTTCAGGATTTGAAGGCTCAAAATTATTTGGTTCTGAAAACAATGATCTGTATATAATCAACAGAGGAAGAATTATTACAAAGACTAATAATTCTGGAGGTATTTTGGGAGGAATTTCAAATGGAATGCCAATTACAATAAGAATTGCTTTTAAACCAGCATCATCTATTTCTAAAAAACAGAGGACTGTAAATATCCAAACAAAAAAAATCTCGACACTGCAAGTTCAAGGAAGACACGATCCTTGCGTGGTTCCAAGAGCTCCACCGGTAGTAGATTCTCTCGTAGCACTAACCTTAGCGGATCATGCTCTTTTGGCAGGGCAAATCAAGCCAGTGTTGTAAAAAAATGTCAGATATTAACGAACTTCGTAGTAAAATGGACGGGATCACTATTGAAATGATCAAGATGCTAAAGACCAGAACAGAGATTGCAAAAGAAATTGGAGAAATTAAAAAAAATATGGGAAAAGGAATCACAGACGAGTCAAGAGAAGATAATCTAAGAACAAAAATTATTGCATTATGCTCAGAATTAAATTTTGATGAAACAATTGCAACAAAATTTTTGAATTTCCTTCTAAATGAATCCGTAAAGGTCCAATCAAATAACAAACAAACACATCTATCCATATTCCTAAAAGCAAAATCTCTTGAATTGGAAGGAAAAAAAATAATTCATATGGAAGTGGGAGAGCCCGATTTTTTACCCCCATCAATTGTTAAGAGTGCTCTTGGGGAAGCTTATGATAAAGGATTTTTAAAATATGGACAAGCAAAGGGGATTCCTCAGTTCAGAGATGCCCTTTCTCAATATGTATCAAAGAATTTTGGAGTCAGCATAAAACAAGAGAACGTCATGGTTACTCCAGGTGCAAGATTTGCAATTTTTACGGCAATTAACACTCTTCTCAATCCAGGAAATGAATTAATTGTTATTGAGCCGGCTTGGCCAGCTTACAAAGATTGTGCCTTGTATGCAGGAGTTAAAGTAAGAACAATCAATACAACATTAGAAGATAAATGGGAACCATCCATTTCCCAAATAGAGCAAACAATTAATTCAAATACAAAAATGATTGCTTTGAATTATCCAAATAATCCTACTGGAAAAATTTTACCCGAAAAATTACAAGATGAAATTGTAAATATTTCAATAAAAAATAAACTCTACATATTAAGCGATGAGATTTACTCACAATATGCTC
>JAOTYR010000084.1 GCA_029861785.1 Candidatus Nitrosopumilus sp. | reverse complement strand
CATGAAATATTGCCATGATTGTTTGACTCCAATTAAGAGTGATTCAAAAGAAGAGTATTGTTATTTTTGTAAAAGGGATAGAGCCCTTAAATCAAGCTCCACAGCTTAGGCGGTTAACAACAATGATTAAGGGCTTCAGTACTATTTTAGACCTTGTCACTTACTCAAAATGAAATTATAATTAAACAAAATCTACATGAACACTTTTCATCTATTGCTTCAAAATATCGAAGCGTAAGAACACTTGACACAGAGCCAGTCTTACACATAACAAACCAGCTAAATGAAAAATCAGGAATCAGCATAGCTGATGTTGGTTGTGGTGATGGAAGATATTCGCTGGAACTTTTGAAATGTTTAGGAGACAAAAGCTATCTTCATTGTATTGATTTTAACGAAAACATGCTTCTGTATTTGAAAGATAATTTGACAGAAAATAATACAATGAATTTTTGTGTTAGGCAAGGTGATGCCAGCAAACTCCCTTTGGAAAATGATTCAATGGATTGTATTGTAACGTTTAATGCTATACATCATTTTGACATTGAAAGGTTTTTAGCAGAATTGTTTGGGTGTCTTAAAGATGATGGTCAGGTATTTATTTACACCCGATTACGAAATCAAAATTCTAGAAACATTTGGGGACAGTACTTTCCATTATTTGCTGAAATTGAGAATCGGCTGTTTGAATTTGATGAATTAAAACAACACATCCAAGAGGCAGACATGAAGATTCATTCTAACCGTGTATTTGGACATCACAGAACATCTAGTCTAAGTAGACTGGTCACTCAAGCGGAGAACAATCACTATTCTACATTTGCTCTATACGACAAAGAAACATTCCAAGAATCTCTGAAAACATTTCAACAAAACATCAAGGATAACTTTGATGATTTAGAGCAAATCAAATGGATTGATGAGAATATTCTACTAGAAATTGGGAAATAAATAATGATTAAAGAAAAATGCGACAGATGTGGTTCACCTTTAGGTACTGAAAGCAAGAAAACCAAGGAAAGATTTTGTGGTAATTGTAAAAGAAAATTTCAATTACAGAGATATTAGAGATTCTTTGTAAGAAAAATCCCGTTATGTCTTTAGTTAATGTGCGTTTTTTGTGCGTAAGAGGGGGGGATCCTCTTTTTACTGACAGTCAATAAACTCGTTAACACTCGGATTTGGTGATTTTCTTGTTTTTAGGCACATTGTCCCTAGTAGTGTTTTAATTTTTGTCAACATTCCTTCTGTAAAATTTTAATCTGATCAAAGATATAGAATATTATGAACCTAAAGGAAATTATGCCACTTGTAGTATATGATGACCGATGTTATCTTTGCACCAAATTTGCAAAAGTAGTTAATTTCCTATCTAGGGGCAATCTTACAATTATTGGTCATTATTCAAAACAAGGAGAGAATATTAGAAATCAAATACTTGATGATTCTGCATTAGAAATGTTTTGGCTAATTAATGACAATACCGCCTATGGAGGTAGAGCAGCATTATTTCCAACTTTCAAGGCAATTATTTCATCAAAGAAGAAAAAATTCAACCGCATTACTTTAGAAAATAATTGCAAGCAAGAATGTAAAACAGTAAAGTCTGTTTTTCTAAGATCAGCTAGTTTGTTATCAAATAGTAAAAAAATAGAATTAAAGTAAATCTAAATAATACTTGGAAACTTGACCTTTCATATTGAAAATTAAAATAGAAAATTTCAATCCCGCTAGAAAAAAAACGGAGATGTTAGGGGGGTTTGTCCTAGAAAATTCAGATAAAATACTTGGATTAAATAACATCAGCTCAAAAATCAGTTCTTCAGTAAAACAATCCTTAAAGGACCTTAATGGAGAAATGGGGAAAATTGTAGTTATTCCAACCAATAACAAGGTTCCAGCTAAAAGAATAGTGTTGGCAGGAATTGGAAAAAAAGAAAAAATCACAAATGATACCATAAGATTTGTTTCAGGTAAAATTGCTCAAAAGGCAAATGAACTAAAACTAAAGGAATTTTCAATTATTACACCCTCAAATTCTGTAATAGAGACTGTTTCAGCCACATCTCAAATAACAGAGGGTTGTAAAATGGCATTATACAAATTTGAAAAATTCAAATCAAAAAAAGAAGGATTATCGCCAGACCTTTCCATTCTTGTTTCAAAATCAAATAAAGTATCCAAGGCCATAAAAGATTCAGAAATTATATCAGATGGTGTTATTTTTACAAAAAGTATAGCTAATCTTCCACCAAATGAATGTGCACCAACAAATTTAGCATCTTTTGCCAAGACGATGGCAAAAAAGAACAAAATGAAATGTACGATATTTTCAAAAAATGAATTAGAGAAAAAAGGATTTGGAGGAATTACAGCAGTGGGAAAAGGAAGCAAGAATGAACCTAAACTAATAGTTTTAGAACATAATTGTGGGTCTAAAAATGAAAAACCAATTGTACTAGTTGGTAAAGCAGTTACATTTGATACTGGAGGAATTTCCTTAAAACCAGGTGATAAGATGGATGAGATGAAATTTGATAAATGTGGAGGGTGCACAGTTTTAGGAATTATGAAAGCTGTATCAGAATTAAGATTGCCATTAAACGTTGTTGGAATAGTTCCATCTGTTGAAAACATGCCAGGTGGAGAATCGTACAGACCAGGAGATATCATAAAACTATACAATGGAAAAACAGCTGAAATCCTAAACACAGATGCTGAAGGTAGATTGATTTTAGCAGATGCGTTATCATTTGGAGAAAAACAATATTCTCCAAAAGCAATAATTGATTTTGCTACACTGACTGGAGCATGTATTATTGCTCTAGGTACCAATGTTGCAGCAATTGTTTCAAACAATGAAAGATTAAAACAAAAAATCAAGGAATCCTCAGAGAGAACTTCAGAAGAAGTTTGGGAGCTTCCTCTAAATGATGACTATATGGATATGATAAAATCCGATGTGGCAGACATGAAGAATATAGGAATTGGTAGAGCTGCAGGCACAATTACTGCTGCTGCATTTTTGAGAAATGCTATTGAAGAAACACCTTGGGTTCATGTGGATATTGCTGGAGTAGCTTGGACACAGGTTGCAACAAAATCCAAACCATACAATCCAAAGGGAGCCACAGGCTTTGGGGTAAGATTAATTTTGGATTATCTTCAAAAATTCTAACAGTTTACATTCTATGTATTATCAATTTTGAAAATTAATTTACATATTATTATAGAAAAAATCTATTGATTAATTATGACCAAAGAGAAGACGTGTGATTGTAATGATGTTCATCATACAGGCCATGATTACATACACTACAAACATGTGGGCGATCAGTGTATTCATCCAGATGGTCATATTCATAAAATTGGTGAAAAATGATGACAGTTGAAAATGCCAAAATGAGGTTAAATGATCTGATAATGGAAAGAGAAGAATTGACAAAATTAATTGGAAAAGAAATGAACTATGAAATTTCTGATTCTGCCAAAACGAGTGTTATTGCAACTGTTGATTTTCTAACAGACGAGATTGCAACACTCAAAGAAATATTAAAAGAATTAGACTAGTAACCGCGACTGTTTCGGTCAGGTTTGCCTATGTTTGGATTTCTAAACCCGTGTTTTTCCATCATGTGATTTAAAAATCGAATATCATCTGAAAAGTCTTGTCCGCAAACTGTACATCTGACCATTTGAATCAATGTTGAAAATTCGATATTAATAGATTGATTAAATTTAAAATGCCAGCACTGTTGCTTCCCAAGAGCTCTCGCATCTTAGTAGCACAACAGCGACATTAGGTTTGACTTCCAAGTTCGGAATGGGATTGGGTCGCACCCTAACGCTATGGCCGGCTTGAACTTCAATGTCAAATTCTTATCTATTAAGGTAACGAATGGTTTTAGGCTATTTCAAAAGAGGTATAAAGCAAGTATTTGCCGAAATACGACATGACTCACAGAGTTGGAGTTCTAGATATGGATCTCTGCCAGCCAAAGAAATGTGGATTGGAATGCATAAAGTATTGCCCAGTAAACAAGTCTGGAGCAGATTGTATTGTTTTAAACGAAGAAACCAAAAAAGCACAAATTGACGAGGATATTTGTAATGGTTGCGGTATATGTGTCAAGGTATGTCCATTTGATGCTATTACCATTGTAAATTTAGCAAGCGAATTAGCAGCAGATAAAATTCATCAATACGGTACAAACTCTTTTCGGCTTTACAGACTCCCAACTCCAAAGAAAGGAGAAGTTGTGGGTTTGCTTGGAAGAAACGGAATGGGTAAAAGCACTGTAGTAAATATTCTATCAGGTAATCTCAAACCGAATCTAGGAAAATATGAAAATCCACCAGAATGGGATGAGATTTTAAAATATTATAGCGGAACTGAATTAAAAGGACATTTTGAAAAAATTAAAGAAAAACAAATACGTGCATCAATTAAACCACAGCAGATTCAACATTTAGCACAATCCTTTGACGGAACAGGAAATGAATTAATTGAAAAGTATGATGAAAGAGGGATTTCACGACAGCTCGTAAAAGAACTAGGATTGGAAAACTCTATGGAACAAAACCTCAAAGAACTTAGTGGAGGTGAATTACAAAGATTAGCAATAGCAACTGTTGCATCAAAGGATACAGACTTTTACTTTTTTGATGAGCCATCATCGTATAACGATGTATTTCAAAGGACAAGTGTTGCAAGGGTAATTCAGAGTTTGGCTAAGCTTGGAAAAAGTGTAATGGTAGTAGAACATGACCTAACACTTTTAGATTTTTTGAGTGATTTTATTGAAGTACTTTATGGTGAACCTACAGCATATGGAATTGTTTCAAACGTATTATCCACCAAAATTGGAATTAACGTATTTCTTGATGGATATCTCCCCACGGAAAATGTTAGATTTAGAGATAAGAAATTCTCTTTTGATGTATCATCATCATCTACTGAAGAATTTCAAGCCGGAAGTGAAATTATTACCTATCCAAAATTAGAAAAAAATTTCTCTTCGTTTTCCTTAACTATCGAGCCTGGTAAGGTTAGAAAAGGAGAAGTGTTAGGCATAATGGGTGCTAATGCACTTGGTAAAACAACGATGATGAAAATGATTGCAGGTGCAGAAAAACCAGACTCGGGTCAGGTTGACAAAAAAACAAAGATTGCCTACAAGCCACAATATTTGGAAAATGATATTGATGTAGAGGTAATTGCAGTTTTAGATAAAGCAAATGAATCACCAATTGAAGGAAGTCAGGAAGAAGAGCAAATTGTTGATCCATTAAAAATTAAAAAACTTTACAATAAATCAGTAAAGAATTTGTCTGGTGGAGAATTGCAAAAAGTTGCAGTTGTCTCCTGTCTTTTACAAAAAGTAGATCTTTATGCTTTAGATGAA
>JAOTYR010000035.1 GCA_029861785.1 Candidatus Nitrosopumilus sp. | reverse complement strand
ATTTTTGTAGGAGATAGGTAATATTCAGAAGGGCTGTTTCCAATACGTGCTATTCCAATTGAAGGGTGAATTTTATACTCAATTCCCAAACAATGACATTGTAGTAAATTATCTTTTAAGCTTTTTGAAGAAAATTATTTTATGATAATAGGTTGAAAGTATTATGAAATTAGCTCAAATTAGCGGCAGGATCACCAAAGACCATATAGTTGCCGGCTTCTGTGCTTCTGATAAAGGTATCAAGTAATTTATCTAGGAATTCTTCTTCATTTTGAAAATTACGTTGAATATACTGCTGATGCATAGTTGCCAACAAAGCTGTCAAGGTACCATAATTTTTTATCATAGAATCAAGGGAGAATCCCACGGGTCTTCCTTTGAGGAGGCTGTCAATACACGAAGAAAATGGAGCAAGCCGGCTACTTCTATCACCTTCGGGCATGGGTTGTTCATTGTTGGTATATGATAACATCAACTCCAAATCTACATGTCCAATAAATGCAATTGGTCCGTTTGGATGAAATAGTAATCTTTTTGGAATTGCCGAAATAAAATCTCTGTCAGCAAGTGGTTCTGGAATTCCCAATGCATTTGTATCACGGATATAGCTACTCAAATAACTTGAGGATGGAATTCCATAACTACAGTCAGAATATTGAAAAAATATACCTCCATCACAAAATGGTTTTTCATACGAAATTGAGTCTGCAGTAATCAAATAATCATCCAGTGGACCTTCTTGATTACCTTCACATACAATTGAGCCTGTAATCTCATTTTGGGTATCAATGTTTTCCCCAGATGCATTAATGCTTTTACTTGCTGTAAATACTAGTGCTGGTTTTGAATTTTCAATATTACTTAGCAGCGAGGTTTTGGTAGCTTGGTTTGGATTTGCTTGGGTAGAAGTAATTTCAGTTACATGGAAATTTTGCATTGATTTAACATCCGAAACCAATGGAGTTTCAAGATATAGATGGTTGTAGTGAGTTGGATCATAACATCCATCTTCTCCAATTCCATGGTCAGTTGCAAAGAAAATGGTTTCTTTTTCTACAGGGTTATTATTTTCTAGTTTTACCAGTTTTTCAACATAGGTCTTCAACTGTAAAATTTTTTCTTGTTTCTCGGCCTTATGAGTAAAATCAAGCCTGCCAACATAGGATTGCAAACTCAATAGAGATTGAAATCGAAGAGGTATTTGATCAGGACTACCTATGATAAAGATATACTTTGGTGGGTGTTTTTTGCTGCAGCTTCTATATTCATGATAAACATCATCCAGCCAAAATATCCAATCATCTTTAGGAACACTATCAAAGAATAGAGGTTGATCATTATCAGCCATTCCTCGAAGTTTTGCTAAGGGTTTGATAGTATTTTTTATTTCATTTGCCATCTCATCATTTGGATTTATCAAAAATGTCCACCCACTTTCTGCTGAACTATCTAATCTTGGGGCATGAACCTGACCAATTCCTCTGAAGGCAGGTTGGCCTTTTGCTACTTTAGATATATCATCAAATTCTTGAGTATTGTTTTGAAGACCGTCAGCGATTTTTTTTCTAAATTCAGATAGTTTCAGTGGTTTAAACAATAATTTTTTGTCAGAATTTCGTATTCCCATGGAGGAAACTTTCATCATTTTTAAGGTGAAGAATAATTCTATATAACATTTCAAATAAAATGATCATAATTCATTAATTTTTACCTTAGAAATCCAATAACAAATTTGAAGGGATTTTTTTATTGAATTTTCTGATGACTCCAATTTGGAAAGTTTGCAGAATGCAATCATCAGGCATAATCTTGAGGAGGAGCCTAATTCAGATTTGGTTAAAAAAACATTTGAAAATAGGATTCGAGGTGCACTTTGGACTAGCTTTATTCCATATGATATATCTTCAAACTTGATGTTTGAAAATGTCTAAAAATTAATTTATTGTATATTAGTAGTGAATTAGTTAAATATTCAACCTTATTGCAGGGTCGCCAAAAATAAGATAGTTATCAAAGTCATGACTTTGAAAAAAACTATTTACTATCTCAAGTTTTGTCTCTCGATTTTTATCACCTCCCTGAAATCTCAAAATAGCATCAGAGAATCTATCAGATTCCATTGCCGCATTATCATTCATGTCTTCAATAGAATTTCCCAGAGTGTTATTTTGGAACAAATAATCAAAAATACTCTCAAATGGAGAAATGTCACGCTTTAGATCGTCAGGTATCGAAGTGTCTAGGTTGTAAAAGCCACTCAAATAAAGAGAATTAGCATGACCGATATAGCCTAGTGGTCCTTTTGGGTGAGCAATCAGCTTTTTTGGAAGTGCCGCCACAAAGGATTCATCAGAAAGGGAATTTCTTATCCTGTTTCCATCAAAAGAAAAATTTACAATATCATCAAGTTTTGGAGTACCATATCCAAAACAAGAGAAATTTATCACCATTGCACCCTCAAGGAATGGCTCATCATCAGGTACGTCAAATGCCGAAAACAGTTCAGAATCATTTTTTGTTTCAATCCAATCTTGACAACAAAACGCACCCTGTAATTGCAATTGTTTATCTTTTGGGACATTTCCAATACCGTGGCCAGCAAAAAACACTAATGCGGACTGGTTGGATTCTAACTTGTTTAACATTGGTTTTTTTTTCATCTCCTCTATTCTGGTAATATCGACAGGAATTTTTTCGCCCTCAAGAAATTGTTTGAGAGGCGTGACTAACTCATTATAACTATATTGTGTTACATCGTATGTTCCATCTTCCATTTTTCCATAGTTTGTTGCAAAAAAACTCGAGTGTCGTTTTAACCCAGAAGGTGGCTCCTCAGACATACGAATGACTTTATCAACATAATTTTCTAAATCATCTAAAGAATCAAAACAAACTCTTCCAACACGAGGTTTTTTGCTTAACCTAGATTGAAATCCAAACGGAATTTGTTCCGGAGTTCCAACTATTAGAATGTGATTAGGACGTGTTTTTGGCGTAAACCCATTGTTGTAATTTCGTCTAATCCAATGATGCCATTCAAATTCATTATCTGCATCAAATTCCAAAGGCTCATCAGGACTATCCATTTCATGAAATTTACCCAGTTTTTTTACGATATCGATAATTTCATATTTGTTTGGATCATTTGCATGTACAATAAAAGACCAAATAATTTTTTGAGTTATTGATATTGAACGAACTATATCAAAATCTGTGGGACCACCCTTTGCAATTAACCCCTTGCCAGAATCAAGAAGTTTTGAGATAAGATCGTTTTCAGAAATTGGTTTATCAAAAAGTTTCTTTGTTTGATAATCCATTCCCAAGGGAGCATATTCTAAAGAAGGGTATGTCACAAATCAATGAGTATGAAGATAATAATAAATATTTATTAAATAAAAAAAAGTTAAAGAAACAAGATTAAGATTTCAGAATTCCTTTCTATGCTTAAACAACCCGTAACAAATTATAACAGTGCTTAAAAGCCATATTCCTATAACAGGATCAGATCTTTCATAATCACCAAATAACTCGTAGATGTAATAATAAGTGTCAGCAGCAGTATTAATCATAATTCCTAAAAGTAAAAGTCCCCATGCTGCTCCCAGAACTGTTGTACGAAAGATTTGTGCTCCAACTATTGCAAAAGAGAATGTTAATGCAGAAGCAAAGGTAAATCCAAGACCAGTGAAAAATTCTGCATAAAATCTTGTATCGTAATCTGGAAATTCATTAATTTTAAGTGTTAATAGTCCTCCTTCGGCTTCTACTGGCACAAGCCCAAAAAATGCATAGACAGATGAAAGAACAAGAGGAATTATTATGATCGTGAGTTTTTGATTAGATGTGGTTGTTCGTTTGAAATATTTGAAATTTTTTCTAATGTGATAAATTACTAGAGGATAAAAAGCGATAAAAAATATGTCTGGATAATAAAAGTAAGGATTTTCAACTTTTTCATAAATTTCATAATACCACCAAAGATTCCAACCTATAGAATAGCAAAGATACCCAATTGCAAGTGCAAGATAAGATCTCCCAAAAATTTCTGAACCCCAATATCTTTTGGCCAAAACAAATGCAAAAATAGTTGCAGCAGCAAATCCCATACTGCTTAATATTTCATAACCATCAAGTTTATTTTCAATTGGTGTTTCAATAGAGTTCCCTACAAGAAATATCATAGTGCCAATTCCGATAAAGGCTAAAACATAGTAATTAATCCCATCCGATAATTTTGAATTTGTGTCTTGTTTTTCCACAATCTTATACAAATGGAATAGATTAAAAATTTTCACCTGAATAGAATAGGGGAATGATAATTACTTTGTGCTCAGGCACATCTAGGATGCCAAAATAAAACTTCAATATTTCTTCAGGCACAAAATTAACCAGAACTGGAAGATTTTAAGGGATCAAACTATTAATTGAATGCTGTAACTGAGTTTTAAAATTATTTTTGGAGAAAAATGAAATTTAGAAAAGGATTTGAATCTAGATTGCGGACTCGCCTTTTTCTTTTGTGCATATGTCCAAAGCGTTTTCTATGTTTGTTACAAAGACTTTGCCGTCTCCTTTAGTGCCAGTACACGCAACATTTGCTATTGATTCTAAAACTGCATCTACCTTAGAATCTGGGACAACTGCAACAATGGTCTCTTTTGAAAAGTATTGCCCGACAAGTGGGGGTTCTGCTGCACCTTGACCTTGAGTATGCCAAGTAGTGACTCCGCCAATGCCAACTTTTCTTATAGCACCTACTACATTATCCTTCATAGTAGGGTTGACAATAGCCTCTATTCTCTTCATAGATTTTCTGATTGTTTTGTGCCTTTTAAATTGTTAGGTTTTGACGGGTTTTTGTACTTTAAGTTAATTTCCACAGACAAACATTTGAGTTTATCTCTCAAAGTCCATACTTCTAATCACGCTGTCGTAACCAGAAGAATATGTAGGATCTTGGTAAATAACTTCATTGAGAAGTGCATCAAGAATCTGCTTTTGACCACCTGCGTTATCTATAGTCACCAATAAAATTCGGTCTCCTGGCAAAGGCATTGTTATCCTTCTCAGTTTTTCATAAACTGCCAGCGTGTATAGTCCTCGTCCAATTTCATCAAAATGTTTCATTCTAGATTTCCATGCAGAAGCTGCATGGCGTAAAGTATCTTTAGTGGATTCAGGAGTAAGGTAAAGTTCAGTACGCTCTCGTGCTTTGGATGCGATCTGATTTCCGTCCAAATCACAAATGGCAACAAATCTAATATTGTCATCAATTGCCATTATCTTGTCTATTAGGCTTTGAGCATCAGACATCTATATCACATAAAGCGTGGATTTCATAAAATTTAAAGATACTTCTAAATCTCCAAATTGGATTCTTATAATTAATATAAATTTCCCAAATCTGTTAAAAAATAAAGATAAAGTCAGTCATTCAAAATGGATGAAAGGAATAAGGATTGTAAGATCATATCTATTTGGAAATATAATTAAATATTTTCAAATTTTGGAAAATTATGAAATATGCTGAATATATCTGCAAGTTATGTGGAAAAATCCTTTCAAAAAAAGAGGAATTTTGTTCAGAATGTGGACCCAGAGGGAAGAAAATTCATCTGGAAACATAATTCAGTAAAAAATTTTTAGATTATCACTCGATTCAAAAATATTACCTAGTTTCAAAAAATACAATGAATTGTAGTGTATTTGAAATGAATTTAGGAATAAAAATAAAAACTATTCCTGTTTTAACTAGGTATGAATAAAACTGAATCTGTCGCTCAAACCAAACCTGTAGAAAAAATTTCTGTATGTGATATAATGAAGACTAACACTTCCAAAGTTATTCAAAAAATTGAATCACAGATTCCTTCTAAATTTCAACAATATTCTGATCTTTATACAGCATATCTTCACATGTTAGATGACGTGTATGGAACATGCTACATTTCAGAAAAAGAATTTTTCGATAAATTAAACATTGATCAAGGAGTTTTAAGATCAATTCAAGGATATTCTAAGACATTTACTGATACATGGTTAGAGCAGATTGACCAATATTCCAAGTATAGACAAGAGTTAATTCAAATGCAAATTTCATCTCTTAGCATGTTTGATGATTTGATGCATACCATGATAAATGCTTATGCAAAAACTCTAGCACAGTACAACAAAACAGTAAATCCCTCCAAATAACACAATAATTTTAATTAAAAATTGGGAAAATCGTTTTATGTGTAAGGTTTTTTGAGAGTTTATGGGATTATTTTCAAGTAAAAAAGAGATTGTAATATCAAATGTGTGCCCAAAATGTAAAATGACTTTTGCAGATCCTGAGAGAACTTTACGTCATATTGCCAAAGCCCATCAACCAAAAAGAAAATTTGAGTGCAACTCGTGTGGTTAGAAACTAACTGGTTTTAAAATGAGTCAAGAATCCATAAAGTTATGCCCCTTATGTCATTTCCATACTAAAGAAATTAAGGTATTTTTACGAGAGCATGTTGGGTGTGCTGGAAATTGTGTAGGAAAAATGGTAATAAAGACAGTATGTCATAAATGCGAAAAGTGTGGTAGAGTTGTTAGGTCTTAAATCAGATCTAAACTATAAAGACAAAATAGGCATCATTTCCTTAGCTCTTGGATTATTTTTTGTTATTTTGATTGTAGTGTTTTATCTCAATGAAGATTTCGGAATTACTCAAGTTTTGATTTATCCTTTAGGGTTTTGTTTTTTAGTTTGGTTTGCAACTAGAAGAAATGGTTGTGGAAGCTGTAACCAAGTATCAAATGATTAAATTACAAATTTAATTTTGATATCCTCTAAATTCAGACTAGTTTGAAATTTTAACACCATTCCAAAATGCCATATATCCAGCTATCTTTTTGGCGAGAAAGGATGGTTTTGAATATATCCAAGCACAGTCATGATTTGTTTTCCCATTTACTGTTACTGAAAGATAGTTTGCTTTTCCTTTCCAAATACATCTTGAAGTGCTATTGCTTTCATGAAAATATTCTTGCTTGATTGACTCTGGAGGAAAATAATGATTTCCTTCAATCTTTATAGTTTCATTAGATTCGGCAATCACAGTATCATTCCAAACGGCTTTCATGTAGATAAGACTGCAAGGATGAAATTAAAACAAATACCCAAATTACAAAAGACATATCTTAGGTGGCTAAAGAATATGAAGAATAGATTCCTAGTCTAGATTTTTGTAATAAAGTTTGATGACTTTATCTACTATTACATTGGTGTCTGCATCTTTTTCGGCACTTACAAGAAGCAAGTTATCATCTCCAAGGTAAAAGGAAAAACGTTTGATTGTGTCATATTCAGCCAAGGTGTAAATGGTTTTTCCTAACCATTTTGACATTTCTTTTCGTGATTTCCAATCCATTACAGACAAATTGACTAGTTCGTTTTCATTGTGATCTGAGAGAAGATTGGTTACTCCCTTTCGTATGCCACCACCAAGTCGAACAGCCCATTCATCATATGCTGTTGCAAATCTGATTTTGGGGTCAGATTCTAAGATTTGCTCACAAAAAGATTCATAATCCATTGGTTTTTTCTCATCTCCTCAATTATTAGAGTTTTATTGGTCTCAAATTTGTTTGTTTCAAGATTTTAGGAGGCATTAAAGAAAATTTGAAGAGTAGCCAAATAGGATTAATCTATCCTTTGACTTTCAGAAATTTTCCAGCAATGATCATAGGTAAACAAATCAGCACCACCCAGTCTATCAATCCATTTTGGAACTGTGTCATTAGTACATTGCTGGGTAATCTTATCGGCATAAATTTGAAAAACCAACCATAAATTTTCAAATCCAACTTCTTGGCCTATTTCCATAAAATCAACTTGAATATTTGCAGCAGCTGCGTTTCTTTGGATATCATCAAAATACTCTTTTTGAATTTGAACGTCTTCAGGAGTTCCCAATCGGGTTAGATGACCTCCAATGTATGTTTCAAAGTCATATTCTAAAATTTTATCATGTGAATAAATAAAAAATGGAATATCTTCAGCCATTGCTAAATCTTTGAATGGAACCCAACCAGGAAATACCACATCAACTAGCATCAAAACTTTTTGTTGTGGGGCATAGATGAAAATATTTCCAGGAACATGCATTGGTCCATGATATTCTAATTCTAGTATTTGATTTCCTAGCTCTAGTGTGTATTTTTCTTCAAACGTTACTGTTGGTACAGGCCGGTTAGGATCGTCTCTTATTTCTAATTTATCAGCAGTCCACTTGTGTGCAATAATTGTTGCATTCTCTGGAAATATGCTTGCAGCGCCAATATGATCAATATGATTATGGCTGTAGATTACATGAGTTATTGGTTCATCAGTAACTTCTTCAATTGCTTTAAGATAGTTTTGTCCAATGGAGAGAGGCGCATCCACCGCAATTACTCCTTGTCCCGTAACTAGAAACATTCCTTGATATGCACCGTCAGTTACCCAGTAAAGACCATCGCTAATCTCCTCTACAAAATACCCTTTGGTAAAGTCAATCTGAGGGCCATATGATGATTCTGGGATTGGGGCGGATGATGTCATCTTTTCGGGGTGAATAGCTGATTGTTCTGAATGAATTTTTTCTACTGGTTCGGCAATTCCTGATTTGTACCATTTTTCAGCAGTAGGTGGATTCAGGCAGGCATATTTTTCAGCATTTACTCTATAAACCAGAGTTTTTCCATCTTTACAAAACAGGTCAGATTCTTGACTATAGGAATTTTGAATCGTAAAAATACCAGCTAAAAGTAATAAGAAAAAAACTAATGAAAATTTCATATTTTCAGGGAAACAAGTCATAATTTTAATCTTTATTGATAAGGAGAAAATGTTTGTCTGGCCAGACTAGTAATTCAAAAAATAATGTCTCTGAGATATATCAAACATATTTTGAATAGAATATTCTATTTCAAAGACCTGAAAATATTCCAAAGCTAAACTAACAATCGCAATTGCAAATGCGATTAAAGCGATAAGAATAGCTATTGTGAGGCCTCGCATGTTTTAGAAGGGATTTTTTTGTTTTTTATTTTCTAAAGTCTAATCTAATAGGTAAAAGAGAGCAATTAATTGACATCTAAGGACGAGACTCTAGTTTTACTTTGATGTGCATTCCCTTACCATGGGCTCGTAGATCTTTGTTTATTTCTAAAATTTTCCAATTTTTTTCATCTAGTAAAATTTCAGAATCAGAATTATTTTTGAAATGGTCTTTTAGGTGAGAAGGTAAATCTTCAAATCTTTCATATTTTGCTATATTTTTTTCGCCTCCACTAATCCATTGTACAAATTCTATTAGAGTAGCTTCAAAGAAATCATCATGAGGCATTTGTATTTAAGTAATAAAAATAAGTTTTAACTGTTAGGGAGTTCTCAAAGCAACAAAATCATAATCGGTTATATTTTTTATACATAATGAAATCCCATATGCAAAGTAGAAGAATGATTCAATGAGATTGCTCAAAGACTAACCAAAGGAAAGCACCTATTAGAGATGGGCAAAATGATGTCTTCATCTGGGATTAGTTACTAGGATAAATTTTTTGGATTTTATGACAAAAAGGAAATAATTGTAAAGATTGGAGAGAATTTTGAACCTAAAACATATGAAATTAAGAAACTGAAGTATATTAGTCCATTCAAAAAAAAGGCACCAATTAAGAACTGGTATCAAATTACCTATTCTGAGAATAAAAACTGGGGAAAATTAAAGATAGTTTTAGATTTTATTATTAATGAGCTAAAAATAAATATATAATTTCCCATTTTGTCGAGTTGACATATTTTTTATATTGCCTTTAAGGAAAAAAATTAGTGCATAGCTTGATCTAAGAAATACTTTGTTTACGACTTTAATTTTTTTAGTTGTTTATCTATTGAGGATATGTTTTTATTCCATATTGCAATAAACTCTTTTTGTTTTTCAATCTTCTTTTTTACTTCATATAATTGCTCATCATCTATTGTTTTTAGTTGCCTTTCAAGTTGGTCTTTATTTTCTGTGTGAGAATTTAGTTTTTCTTTTGCTTCAAGCAGTTTTTTTTCATGATATTTTTTGACCATTTCTTTTAAAAAATTCAAGATAGTACAATCACAAGATTAGGATAAAAATATTTTAATAATTAGTTTTCCCTAAAAATTCCCAATTAATCCAAGGAATCCACTTCCAATGTCTAATTCACATCCTGAGATTCCAAATAGATACTAGAATAATTCTTGATTATTCTGTTTTAGAATTGAACAAGTAAAGAATCATGATACTCATGATGGAAAAAATAAATGAGAATAAAAAAAGTGGTGTTATCTAGTAAGCATTTTTCTTGAAATTAATGTATCAATTCCAAACTTACCAGAACCATATATGGCCAAACCAATTGCAACACCCAAAATAGCTGGGTCTTTCCAAATTGAAGGTCCGGTGGTAAAATCAAATCCAAACATAACCATTGCGCCAATCAGTATTATTACTTGAAATATTGCGGCAGGTCTAATTAAAAATCCCGTTAGCACAAGGATTCCTGAAGCTATTTCTAAAATTCCAATAAGCATTGCTATGCTGGTAGCCATTTCTGGCTGCATACCAACCATATTTTGCATCATCATTCCAAAACCAGCTGGATCAGCAACTTTGCCTGAACCAGCCCAGAAAAAGGCAAATGCCATGCCTATTCTAATAGCTAGAAGACTTACTGCTGATTTGTTTTCAGAAACCGGTTTTGCAAATACTAGAGACATGAAATCCCTCAATCTAAAATCTATTTAATCAAATTCCCAAATTGTTACCAAATTAGTTATCAATCATTTAGGTAAATGTTTTTATGAATTTTATGCTGTAAGAATTACATTTTAGCATTTTGTAGAAATAAATCTAAGGAAGAAAATTGTTATTATTTCAATTTAATCTATGTATTTTTTTTCAGATTTTTCCAATTTATCCTCAACTTTTTTTATAACCATGTAAAGTGTAGGAAGATTGGAAGATATCAAATCAGATGGAAAAAACAAGTCTCCATATCCTTCTCCTTCTCTAACTATAAAGCTGTTACTTTCTAAAACTTTGATGTTGTGTTGTATAGTTTTGTAATCCATTTCTAATTTTTTTGAAAGTTCTAGGGTATTCATTGGTTCTTCTGTAATGGCACAAATAATTCTCATCCGTGTATACCTACCACCCATACCAGTAAAAACTGAGGAAAATAGTTCCTTCATGTGAGGATCTTCTTTGATATCTTCATATTTTGGAACATCCTTGAAGATTTTATTTCTGCAAAGAGATTCAAATGGCATTGTATATCATCAATAATCTTTTAATTTAAAACTAGTTCTAAATTGAGATTTTTTTTTCTTCATATACATTTGATAGTCTGGTAATATCTCGAGGGAAAAACAGATCTACAAACCAATCAAGGCTTACTCTAATTTTTTTCTCGTTTGTTGGAAGAGTTGAAAGATAGTATTGTTTCCAAATAAGCCAGGCAAGAAATCCTCGAAACTCATGTCCCAAAAGAAGTGCTACTCCGTCTGTTTTGCCTATTTTTGCCATAGAACCTTTCGTATCATAAACAAAATCCTGCTGGAATACTATTCCTTTAACCTTGTTTTCTAAATTTTCAGCCACAGTTGATGCTTGTCTTATGGCATGTTGGGCAGTGGGCGGATAAGGGTTTCCGCTTCGTGGATCAACAGAATACGCGCAATCACCTAGCGCGAAAACCTCCGGGTGATTTTTGAGTTTGAGTTCCTTGTTTACTTCAAGTCTTCCCGATTTATGATGTTCAGAATCAAGTTTCAATACAACGTCATCTACAGTATTTCCCCCAGCCCAGATTATTGTTCCTGTGGTAATTTTTTCTCCTGTATTTAATTTTGCCATATCAAAAGATGCATCTTCGAGTCTTGTGTCAGTATAGATTGTAACTCCTGCTTTTTGTAATGCATGTTTTGAATATTCTCCAAGATTTCCAATTTCTGGAAGAATTTTCTCACCTGCAGATATCAAAATAATTTTTATGTTGTCTTGAGGAATATTTCGGTAAAACTTTGTAGAAGACTCTCTGATAAAATCATTTAATTCACCTGCAGTTTCTACTCCAGAAAAACCACCCCCTACAACAACAAAGGTCATTAATTTTTGTTGTTTTATTTGATCAGTTTCTTGATCAGCATCTTCTAACATACTGATAATATGATTTCTAATTTTGATGGCATCATCTAAACTTCTAATCGTAAACGAGTTTTGCTCAATGTTCTGGTTTCCAAAAAAGTTTGTCTTTCCACCTAACGCTAAAACCAAGTAATCATATGACAAGAGGGTTTGAGTCTTATCAGACATTCTTTGAATTACTACTTTTCTTTCATCAAGGGAGATATCAATGACTTTGGCTTGATGGTATTGAGCTCTCTTGCAAAAACGTCTAATGGGTGTTGCAATGTGTCTAGGTTCAATTGTTCCAGTAGCCATTTCTGGTAGCATAGGAGTATGTAGGAAAAAATTCGACTCGCTGACTAACTCAATGTTTACATTGACATCACTTTCAAATTTTTTTTGAATTTTATTTAACACCCCTACTCCTCCATATCCACCACCAAGAATCAAAATTCTTTTCATCTTTGGGGAGGGATTTTCATGGACGTGTTCGCGGTGGTGTTCGTAGGTTTTGATGGTTGAAAATTCAATATTACAAACATGACAAAGGTAATTTGCGCCTATTTTCCGGGTCAACAATGACCCTATCACGCCTAGAGTAGTACCCCACACAAGATGCATAAAAAGGGAATTTAGCATTTGATTAAAAAAACTGATTTCAACTTCCTTTGCTGCCTCAATCAAAGTCATTTCAGGATTTATCTCAGAAATAATCTCAACTGTATTTGGTCCTAAAAATATCTGAGATACCGGAATAGCAAATACAAGAAAAACTACCACTCCAGAAATAATTCCAAATGCTAATCCTCTTGGAACCCTAGAAATGTTAAATCGAAATACTTTGTGCAAAAAAACTCCAGTAACAATTCCTATTATTGTGGCAACAAAAAAGTGCAATGCTAAACCCACCTCAGGTTGTGAAGAATTTATTACTCTAGCAAAAACCAGCAGCATAATATTATATGATGAATCTCCAAATAAATCCAAAAACATTCTTGGAAGATGCATTGTAAATGCACCAACTAAAGAACCAATGGAAACAAAAAACACTTCTTTTTTTAACGAAAAGTTAACCACAAGTTGATTGGATGATTTCATTTCTAATTACTTTGTATGAATTCTACCCAATTTTTTAGGGAATCGATAGAACGTACCATACGTGGAGCATTCCTTTTTACAAATTCAATTTCATCTGAAGAATTTTTTGGAGTATTTTTTAGGTAATCATCAAATGCAGATTTTCCATCATAGTCCACAAATGCAATTCTTGCACCAAAATTATCTGGTTCAAGCATACACGCATCTCCTGTAACAACTGCAATATGAAATGGACAGGATAAGAGAGATGATGCTAATTTGTTTGATGTATCTACACCTTTTTTGATCAAGGAATTTTTTAGGTGATTAAAGTCTGCAAAAAAGTAAAACGCACCTTGTGGTTTTGTAGTAGAAATTCCATCAACGTTTCCCCATTCCCTTGAAAGAAATGTACCCATTATTCTATGGATATTTCTGGTAATGGTGATATATTGATCAATTTCTTCATTTGGCTCATATGCTTTAATTGCAGCATATTGGGTAGGTGTCGAAACATTGGTGTAAACAGTGGCTGCTACCTTTTTGTAATCTGAAGCT
>JAOTYR010000083.1 GCA_029861785.1 Candidatus Nitrosopumilus sp. | reverse complement strand
TTCCTAAAATCAAAATTATTAGTAACAATAAAACTACAGGTAGAAAAATAATTGTCCATACTGGAATAAATTGAAAGAAAGGCATCAATCCAAAAAATACACCTATTTGAACAACCATTAAAATCGATGTAGCTAGAACAGCTGTTACTGGGAAAAACTCCTTGTTGATATTAATAGATTCAATTATGTTTACATTACTACGTATACTTGATAATCCACCAGATGTTCCTCGTGCAAATATATTGTACAATATAATGCCTGTAAGGAGATAGATTCCATAATTCTCTTGTGGACCTTTTGTAATGCTTGTAAATACTATGTAGAGAAAAACAAATGTAAGAGTTGGCTCTAGGACAGTCCAAACTATGCCTAACTTCATACCTTTGAAGCGAAGTTTAATGTTTATTATCGCAAAATAAACTAGTATGGATCTAACCTTCCATAAATTTACTAATGGTAGAAAACTCAAATTGTTACAGCTCGATAAAATCATTACTATCTTATATCTATTCTTTAGTATTGTTGAAATTTAATTTGACACCTTATTCCGAATTTTTTACAAATCTACTATTATTTTCAAAAATTTTCAAGTTTAGAAAAGATATTTAAGAAATTATATTCTTAAAGTTCTAAATTGGTTTTTTGTAATAAACAAATAGTTTAAGATATATTCAATAATTTGAAAATTAAGATATGTTACCCGGTGTAAAAATAAAAGAACTTACAAAATTTCCTGATGAGAGAGGCTCCTTTACAGAAATCTTTAGGAAAGACTGGTCAGACTTGGTTGAACCTGACGATAAAATTCTCCAAGTAAATCTGTCTTATAATTATCCTGATATAATACGTGCATGGCATCGACACGAGAAAGGACAAGTAGATTATTTTATCACTATAAGAGGAGCGACAAAAATTTGTGCATATGATGATGATAAAAATTCATTAACTCGTGGACAACTAGATCAGATTATTTCAAGTGGAGAAAAAATCCAATGTGTTAGAATTCCTGGATTTTACTATCATGGATTCAAGTCTGTTGGATTTGAACCTGCATTGGTAGTTTATTTAACTACCCGACTTTATGATTACAAAAATCCTGATGAAGAACGCAGACCTTGGAATGATTCCACTATAATTGATTCCAAAACGGGGAAGCCTTTTGACTGGAATGCAATTCCCTATAAATAATCATGAATTTTCTAGTTTGTGGCGGGTCTGGATTTATTGGTAGTGCCTTTATCAGACATTTACAAAACCGTGATTCAAAAATAATAAATCTTGATCTATTGACAATTGGTTCTAATCCTGAAAATCTAAAGAACTTAGAAAATAAAAACTACCAATTTATCAAAGATGACATTAGAAATGAAGATATCATTAATCATCTCGTAAAAGAGGTGGATATTGTCGTAAATTTTGCAGCTGAATCCCATGTTGATAGAAGCATTGCAAACCCAAAACTATTCATTGAAACAAACATACTTGGTACATACTCTATACTTGAAGCCATACGAAAACATGATAAGGTGTTTATCCATGTATCAACTGATGAAATCTATGGTGATGCTGAAAATCAGTCATCATTTAATGAAGATTCCCAAATAAATCCAAGTAATCCTTATGCTGCCACCAAAGCAGCAGCTGATCATTTGGTTGCATCATATTACAGAACGTATGGAATTAAATGTATTACAACAAGATGCACTAACAACTTTGGACCATATCAATTTCCAGAAAAACTAATACCTAAAACCATAATCCGTTCAATAAAAAACCTCAAAGTCCCATTATATGGCAATGGACAGCAGATTAGAAGCTGGATTCACGTATATGATCATGTGCAAGCAATTGAATCCCTAATATCAAAAGGAAAATCTGGTCAAGTTTACAATATTACTGCCTACAATGAAATTACCAACAAAACCATAGTTAAAAAAATATTGGATGTTCTTGGAAAGTCCCATGACATGATTGAATATGTTAAAGATAGACCTGGACATGATAAAAGATATTCCATTGATTCCTCAAAGATTCAAAAAGAGATTGAGTGGAAACCTAAATACCAATTTGATGATGCACTAGAAGAAACTGTCAACTGGTATTGCAAAAATAAAAACTGGTGGGAACCCCTGATTGATGATAAAACACTTCATCCTCAACCCTGGACTTTAAACTGGAAATGAAATTTCTTGTTACCGGTTCTGCAGGACTAATTGGTTCCCAAGTAACAAAAGATCTTGTATTAGAAAATCATGAGGTTTATTCCTGTTATCATGATGATAAACCAATCTATGGAAATCCATTACAACTTGATCTAACTAGTCAAGGCAAAATAATTAAAACAATTCGCGAAATCAAACCTGATTCAATAATCCATCTAGCAGCTATGACAAATGTTGATCTATGTGAGACCCAACAAGAACTTGCTTATCTGATAAATACAAAAGCTACTGAAATTTTGGCAAAGCAAGCTGCAAAATTAGATACATTCTTTGTCTATGTTTCAACTGACTATGTTTTTGATGGGAAAAGAGGCAAATATAGTGAAGATGATTCCACAAATCCTCTTGGGTATTATGGCAAGTCGAAACTTAAAGCAGAAGAAGCACTAAATGAATTGGCTTCAAGTTGGTGTATTGCAAGAACCAGTACCCCGTTTGGAATTCATTCGAACAAAAAAAGTTTCCCGATTTGGATAAAGGAAAGTTTAGAGGCAAAAAAAGAAATACCAGTTTTAATTGATCAATTTACATCTCCAACATATGTTCCTAATCTCTCAAAAATGCTTATAGAAATTGTAAAAAGACAGATTTTAGGAGTAATTCATACAGCTGGTGCTAGTAGGATCTCTAGATACGAATTGGCAATACTAATGTCGGAAAAATTACATCTTGACAAAGAACTGCTAAAACCTATACAAACTAGTGATATGACTTGGAATGTACAAAGACCAAAGGATTCCTCTCTTGATGTATCAAAAGCAACTGAGATTCTAAATGAAAAACCTCAAACAATACAACATAGTCTCAATCTGCTAATAGAAAAAATCTTGTACAAATGATCAATTTTATACTGGAAAATCTGATTCAATAATAATTGAAAGGGATTATACTTCATGGCGGTCATGGAACTCGACTTAGACCTCTTACACATACAGGACCCAAACAACTACTTCCAATTGCAAATAAACCAATGTCTCAATATGCACTCGAAGATCTAAAGAATGCAGGAATTACAGATATTGGAATAATAATTGGCGATGTTCATCCAGATAAAGTAAAAGAGTATTATGGAGATGGTAAAAAATTCGGCGTTTCTATTAACTACATCTGTCAAGATCAACCAAAAGGAATTTCACATGCAATTAGTCTTTGCAAAGACTTTGTCAGCAATGACAAATTTGTTGTATATCTGGGAGATAACGTATTGAGAAAAAGTCTTGTTGATTATGTAAAAAAATTTCAAAACTCTGAATCTGATGCCATAATTTTACTATGCAAAGTTGATGAGCCTCAGAGATTTGGAATTGCAGAGTTGGATAAAACTCTAGGTACAATAAAAAAGATTATAGAAAAACCCAAAATTCCAGCATCTGATCTGGCTGTAATCGGAATTTACTTTCTAACTCCAAAAATTTTTGATATTATAGATCAATTAAAACCATCTTGGCGAGGTGAATTAGAAATAACTGATGCGTTGCAGCTCTTAATGGATAAAAAAAATAAAATTGAATATGATCTGGTGACCGGTTGGTGGAAAGACACCGGAACACCTGAGGATATTATCCATGCAAATAAACTGGTTCTTGATTCTATTGGAACTGAAAATCAATTTCTTATAGATGCTGACTCCACAATTAAAGATGGTGTAGTGATTGGAAAGAACACTGAAATCTCAACGGACTCTTTAATTGTAGGCCCTGCAATTATTGGGGAAAATTGTAAAATAGGTCCGGCAGTTAAAATGGGACCCTATGTTAGTATTGGAAAAAATTGTATTTTGAAAAACTGTAATATTGAAAATTCTATAATCATGAATGACTGTACAATTAACACTGAAACTAATTTTTCATGCAGTATTATTGCCCACGGTTCTGAAATCTTGGATAGCAAGACTGAGGAAAACAAATTCTTGTTGGGCGAGAGATCTAGTATTCAAATTTGATATGGAAATACTTTAGATAAAGGTAATCAAACAAAACTTGTAACATTGAATCTAGTATGCATTCCGGCGTATAATGAAGAATCAACCATATCTGATGTAGTAAAAAAAGCACTACCGTATGTAGACAAGGTCATAGTATGTGATGATGGCTCTACTGATAACACTGCAAAACTAGCCAAAGAGGCTGGAGCCATAGTGATTTCTCAGAATAATCAGGGATATGGCGCTGCAATTACTACTCTTTTTGAGCAGGCAAGAAAAGAAGATGCTCAGATAATGATTACTTTGGATGGGGATGGACAACACAATCCAGACCAAATTCCACTATTGATTGATACTATCATTACTCATAATGTTGATGTTGTAATTGGCTCAAGATTTCTAGACGATAAAACAAAAGCTCCTGGGTATAGAAAAACTGGAATCAAAATTATTACATCTGCCTCAAACTATGGAACAAACTTTAAGGTAACTGATTCCCAGTCGGGATTTAGAGCATATTCAAAAGATGCCATAGATGCAATACATCCAACTGAACAAGGAATGTCAGTATCAACTGAAATTTTACTCAAAATATCAAACAAGGGATTATCCGTAGCTGAGATTCCAATAACTGTATCCTATGAAGGTGATACTTCTGAAGAGCATTCAGTATCTCATGGCGTATCTGTTTTAATGAATACGCTAAAGTATGTATCAATAAAACATCCAATCAAATTTTATGGAATCCCTGGAATTGCTTTAATTATTGCAGGTGTTGTTATTGGCGGAATATTTTTGGAGGCCTATCTTAATGATCAGACAGTATTTTATGGTTCATTGTTAGCTTCAATTGTATTATTTTTACTGGGTGCAATTCTTGCAGTAACTTCGATCATATTATTTTCAATGGCAAATTTAATTCGAGACAGAAATTAAATCTAATAATCCTTCTTTTAGATTCGCTTTTGGATTAAATCCTAATTCTTTTTTTGCTAGAGTTATATCTGCCTGACTATACTTTATGTCCTCTTTTTTTGCAGGTTTATATTTTATCCATACTTTTTTTCCATATATGTCAAGAAACATTTTAGCTAATTCTTTTATTGAAATTGATTTTCCACTTGCAACGTTGTATGTTCCAGACGAATTTGTCTTTACTGCAGCAGCAGCATCAAATGCATCCACTACATCATTAATTGATACAAAGTCTCTTGTTTGTAAACCGTCTCCATAAATTAAAAGCGGACTGTCTTTTGAGACGTTTTTGATAAAATTAGAGATGACACCTGCATACTGTTTGTTTTGCCTTCTTCCATACACGTTGAATATTCTTAAAATAACATAGTTCAAGTT
>JAOTYR010000082.1 GCA_029861785.1 Candidatus Nitrosopumilus sp. | reverse complement strand
CACCATAATTTAAAAAATATTGATGTCGATATTCCAAAAAATAAACTTGTTGTGATTAGTGGTCTTTCTGGCTCTGGAAAATCCACCTTGGCTTTTGACACTATTTATGCCGAAGGACAAAGACGATATGTAGAATCCCTTTCTGCCTATGCCAGACAATTTTTAGAAATGATGGACAAACCAGATGTTGATTCTATTGAAGGTTTGTCACCTGCAATTTCTATACAACAAAAAACTACTAGCAAGAATCCCCGTTCAACTGTTGGCACTACAACTGAAATCTATGATTACATGCGATTACTTTTTGCAAGAATCGGAATTCCTTATTGTACAAATTGTGGCAGAAAAATTTCTAGCCAATCAATTGAGACAATATGTGATTCTATTCTCAAAGATTTTGATGGACAGAAAATTCTTGTTTTATCTCCCATAGTTCAGAGAAAAAAAGGAACCTATGAGAAATTATTTGAGCAGACAAAAAAGGATGGATATTCCAGAATTCGCCTAAATGGAGAAATTCTGAGCCTGGATGAGGAAATTCCTCCCCTTGATAAGCAAAAATGGCACAATATTGAGATTGTAGTTGACCGAATACAGACTGAAAAATCAGAACGTTCAAGATTATTTGAGGCAATTCAAACTGCCATAAAAGCATCAAAAGGAGATGTCATGATTTCTGCAGAAAAAGAAGAGAAAATTTTTTCTCAAAATAACGCTTGTCCCTATTGTGGATTAACAATTGGAGAATTAGAGCCACGAACCTTCTCTTTTAATTCTCCATTTGGAATGTGCAAGGCTTGTAATGGCCTTGGTGTAAAAATGGAATTTGATGCTGATTTGGTAATTCCAGACAAGAGTAAATCTATCTTAGATGGTGCAATCGTTCCTTGGAGTGGAAGGTTTTCTTCTTTTAGAAGACAAGCACTACGAGCAGTAGGAAAAAAGTTTGGATTTGATTTGATGACTCCAATTTCTAAAATCAAATCAAAACATCTCAAAATAATCTTGAATGGAACCGATGACATGATTGATTTTAACTATCGTTCCAAATCCGGTGATTCATCTTGGCAATACACTAATGCCTTTGAAGGGGTCCTTGAAAACCTTCAACGAGTTTTCATGGAAACTGATTCTGAATCAAAACGTGAATGGCTAAAGCAGTTTATGCGAGATACTCCATGTAATGTTTGTAAGGGGAAAAAACTAAAACCAGAATCACTGGCAGTCAAAATCAACGACAAGGGAATAATGGATATTTGTGACATGTCAATTGACCATTGCTATGATTTTTTTTCAACATTAAATCTGACAGAAAATGAACAATACATTGCACGAGATGTATTAAAAGAAATTAAAGAGAGATTGGAATTTCTAATGAATGTTGGTTTGAACTATTTGACTTTGAATAGGTTAAGCTCTACATTATCTGGTGGCGAATCACAGAGAATTCGTTTGGCTACTCAGATTGGCTCAAACCTTACTGGTGTTTTGTATGTTTTAGATGAACCTACAATAGGCTTACATCAACGTGATAATGAAAGACTCATTAAAACTCTAACAAAGCTACGAAATCTTGGAAATACGGTAATTGTAGTAGAACATGACGAAGAAGTAATACGAAAATCAGACTGGATTGTAGATTTAGGTCCAGGTGCAGGAGTTCATGGAGGCAGTGTTGTTTTTGAAGGAACAGTTGATAAAATTCTCAATGGACACAAATCCGTAACTGGAGACTATCTAAAAGACAATACGCTAATTACACTTGAAGATAAAATCCGAAATCCTTCTGGATTCTTAATTGTAAAAGGAGCTTCAGAAAATAATCTAAAAAATATTGATGTGGAAATACCTCTTGGACTTTTTGTATCAGTAACTGGAGTATCTGGTTCTGGAAAGTCTACTCTGATTAATGATATATTATTGCAATCTTTGGAAAGCCATTTTACAAAATCAAATCTTAAACCTGGAACTCATAATGAAATCATCGGTTTGGAAAATATTGATAAAGTAATTGCAATTGATCAATCCCCAATTGGAAGAACACCACGCTCAAATCCTGCAACATATATTGGTGCATTTACTCCTATCAGGGAATTATACGCAAACACAGAACTTTCAAAAGAACGTGGCTATGCTCCTGGTCAATTTTCATTTAATGTGGCCGATGGCAGATGCTTTGCATGTGATGGTGATGGCGTAAAAAAAATAGAAATGCAATTTTTGTCTGATGTTTATGTAAAATGTGATGAGTGTAAAGGAAAACGATACAATTCAGAAACACTTTCAGTTTTGTACAAGGGTAAAAATATTTCTGATATTCTGGGGATGACTGTTTATGAGGCTCTAAACTTTTTTGAAAATATTCCTGCAATCAAACGAAAATTACAAACCATTTATGATGTGGGATTGGGATATATCAAACTGGGACAATCATCTACCACTTTATCTGGTGGTGAAGCTCAAAGAGTAAAACTTGCATCAGAATTATCAAAACGTGGAACTGGAAAAACCTTCTACATACTTGATGAGCCAACTACTGGTTTACATTTTGCAGATGTCCAAAAACTTTTAGATGTTCTAAATAGGCTTGTAAACCTTGGAAATACTGTGGTCGTAATTGAGCACAATATGGATGTCATAAAAAATTCTGATTGGATTATTGATCTTGGGCCTGAAGGTGGTGACGAGGGAGGACAGGTTGTAGCAACAGGGACACCTGAAAAGATTGCAAAATCTCCGGGGAGTTACACAGGAAAATATCTCAAAAAACTAATTAAAAAATGACTTTTGAAATCTCCCAAATTTGTATTCCGTCCAGTCCTGGAATTTATTTAATGAAAGATTCAGACCAAAAAATAATCTATATTGGAAAAGCAAAGAATCTTAAAAATAGAGTAAAGTCATATTTTTTAAAAAATCAAAATTACAAAACCCAAAAGCTAGTTGAAAACATTTCTGACATTGAATTTGTATTAACTGATAATGAAAGTGAGGCCTTTCTTTTAGAGTCAAACATGATAAAAAAACATAGACCTCGATTTAACATTGAACTAAAAGACCAGCAAAGGTATACCTATCTTAGAATCTCAAATGAAAAATATCCCAGATTGCTTGTTGCAAGACGTACACGTGATGGAAAATTTTTAGGAAAAGGAAAAATTTTTGGTCCGTTTACTCAAGGCAGCTCAAAACTACTAACCATTGGAACACTACGAAAAGCATTTCAAATTAGAATTTGTAAGACATTACCAAAAAAAGTATGTCTCGAATATCATATTGGTAATTGTGAGGGACCATGCGAGTTTAAAGAAGCACAAGTGCAATACCCAAAACACCTTGCTTCACTAGAAGAGGTTCTTAAAGGGAAAAACCAAACAAAAATTTTTACCCAGAAATTAAAAGAAGAGATGACGCAAGCAGCTGATTTGCAGCAATTTGAGCGAGCAAAAGAAATTCGTGACACACTAGTAAGGTTAGGAAGCCTTCAAACAAAACAAAAAATGGAGTATGTTGAAAATTCTGATGAGGAATATTTTGGAATAGCAGAGCAGGATCAAAATGCCGCTGTGATGAACTTTAGAATGATTAATGGTGTTATACGAGATAGCGACAAGTTCTTTTTTGATCTTGTTGGTGATAATTCTTTTTCAAATTTTCTTTTTCTATACTATTCTACTCATAAAATTCCCAAAATTATTCTAGTGAGTGAAATGCCTGAGAAAAGGGAACTTTTAGAATCCCTATTGTCTGAACAGGCCGGATTTTCAGTGGAAATACAACTCCCAAAAAGAGGAAAGAGAAAAGACATCATTAATTTAATTCTAAAAAACATTAAACTAATTCACTCCAAAGGGGGTGATCCTGGGTTAGTTGAACTCCAAGAGTTGCTGCATTTGCCTAATCTTCCAAAAATAATTGAATGCTTTGATATTTCAAACCATGGAGAAGACTTTGCAGTAGGATCTATGGCTAGATTTGTTGATGGAAAACCAAACAAGTCTGGATATAGGAAATTTAGAATTAAAACAATATCTGGCAGAGATGATTTTGCAATGATTGGTGAGGTGATAAAGAGGCGATATTTTAGATTGCTTGAAGAGGAATCTAAATTGCCTGATCTAGTTGTAATTGATGGAGGGAAAGGTCAGCTAAATGCTGCACTCAAATCATTACAATCACTTGGAGCGAAAATACCGTGTATTTCTTTGGCAAAAGAAAACGAAGAAGTTTTTGTGCCAAACCAAAAAAATCCAATTTTAATTCCCAAAAATAAATCATCTTTGAAAATATTACAACACGCAAGAGATGAAACTCACCGATTTGGTGTGGCTTATAATAGAACTATACGTAAAAATCAAATAAAATAAGAAAAAAGAAAAAATTTTGGTTAGTTCACTTGAACATCGCCAACCATCCATGGATGTACCATACAGAAGTAATCATAGCTTCCTGCCTCTTCAAATGTGAATGCATATGTTGCACCACCTAAGACTAGACTAGAATCAAATACGCCTGATGGACCATCAGCTGGACTTCCACCGGTTACTGTGTGAGCTGCTGTGTCTGAGTTTATCCATTCTACTGTATCACCTGTATTAATTGAAACAGATGATGGAATGTAACACTCGTTTGTTTCCTCACATCCTGGAACTGCTGTTCCTGATGGCATATCAACACTATGAGTTTGTGGTCCTGAAGTTTCTTCGACTTCAGCTTCCATCTCTTCAACTTCAGATTCCATCTCTTCAACTTCAGCTTCCATCTCTTCAACTTCAGCTTCCATCTCTTCAACTTCAGCTTCCACCTCTTCAACTTCAGGTTCTATCTTTACTTCAGGTTCTATTCTTGGAGGCGCTCCGGCATTTTCTCTAACCTTTGCGGCTATATCGCCAAAAGGATCCTCATGCCATCTCTCTTTATTTAATTCGGCTCCCAATCCAGAATCTGATACAATTGAACCTTGTCCTGCTGCTGGTGCAAGAGCTGCGTCTTCTTGGAGGTAATTTTGTTGATTCATTGTTCCATATGCGACTGCTCCTGCCATTGCTGCTACACCTACTGCTATGCCGATGTAGACCATTGCTTTACTTGACATAATTGATGGATTGCAATTTCCATGCTAAATAAATCTAATCTTGTTTCTCACATAAAAAATTAAAATTTTTCAATTTTTTTCAAAAATCCAATCAATTTTCTCTTTACAGATACCTTCTGATGAGATTTCAAATTTAAAATTTTTATTGAAATTATGACAATATCTTAAAACTATTGCAAATATTTCAGGATAGCTTTAATTTATTTTTTCAATTGTTAGTCAAATTGAACTCGTCTTTCTTTTATCACAATAATGCCTTTGATAAATAATATCGCATTGGGACTGTCACCAAGTAACTCTCGTTTTTGGTCTTAAGCCCCTTTGCATTATAACAATTTAGATGCAAAATTTTTTGTTGAATCTATAAACTCTAAATCGGTTTTTAATTTCCTTTGGTCAATTAATTGTTTTATGAA
>JAOTYR010000081.1 GCA_029861785.1 Candidatus Nitrosopumilus sp. | reverse complement strand
CTTCTTATCGTGCAGCATTCAGTGAAGTCTTCAAAATACTAAGCAAGGACTATGCTAAAAAAGACATTAGTTGTATCAATATTGCTCCTGGGCCCATTAATACAGATAGAACTAAAGAATTGATAGAAAATGTTGAAGAATTTCAAAAAACTCTTCCTATGGGAAGACTAGGAGAACCAGAAGAGATTGGAAACTTTGTAAAATCAATAGTTGAAAATAATATAAAATATCTTTCAGGTGTAACAATTAACTTTGATGGTGCAAACTCAAACTATATTTTCTAGAATTATTTTTTAAAATCAACATTAGGAGTATCTGGCTGACCTGCAATTGCAATCAATCCACCATCTCTGAGTTGTTGGATTAATTGCATTACTTCTTTTTCTACCTGTTTTCTTTGTAGTCCTGTTTGTTGGGCAAACAATTCAACTAATTCTGTAACTTTGCGTTGACCGTTGCAAGACTTCCAAAAGTCAACTATTGCTTGATTCACCATAAATCCTTGTTCATGCTCATTTGCCAAGACCATAGAACCGTCTTCTTGTTGAACAAGTTTGCCAACTCCTTGAGGTAGTGCTGTCTCATAATTTATTGGTGCAGGAGTATTTGCACCAGATCCCATATTCTTGACTTTGATTTTTGCCTCTTCAGACATTTTATCCATTGACCAAGGAGGATCCCATACAATTTCCACATTTACATTATTAACACCTGGAACTTTTTTTACATATCTAGTGGCATCTTGAACCAACGTTTCATGGAGTGGACATCCTTGTGTAGTCATTGTCATTTTGATATCAACATCATTGTTATCTTTGACATCAATCCCATAAATCAAACCCATCTCTACAATATTTAATGGGACTTCAGGATCCATGCATTGCTTTAGAGAATCTTCAATTGCATTAGGAGAAACTGTGCTCATATTGTATTTGACAGTTTCAAAAACAATAAAAACTTTCTATTAATTAGCTTCAAATAACTCAATTAGTTTGTGACATTAAATCCGTTTTTTAGTAACTCAGTTAGGCATAAATCAAGCGTGCAAACATTATTAGAAAATAAAATAGAGTCTATTTTTTTTCAAAAACCCGAGCTCGAAAACTTTTAGGTAAATCTGGAACTTCGTCACATTTCATTTCTAAAATTTCTTCTAAACCTAACTTTTCAAAAATTTTCCTATAGTTTCGAGGAAAATGTCGCCAAGAGGTACCTTTTTCGTCTTCTACGGTTATTAGATACCTTTTTGTAATTCTTACGATCTCTTCAAATATCCATTCACTATCTGTATGAACGTGTTCTAATACTGCCATTGTAAATACTAAATCAAACTCATCCTTTTCAAATTGTGAAATTTTGTCTTCAATTGCACTATGAAAAACTTCTATTGATGAACTCATTTTTGGATAAATTTCTTTCATTTTTTCTAAAGCATTTTCACTAATTTCAATTCCGTAGATATTTGTGAATCCCTTTTGAGACAAATAATTTAGATTTCTACCTACATTACATCCTAATTCTATAATTTTTGATTTTGTGGAAATGTTACACTGCTGTGTTATTTTATACAAAAATGCGCTTCTTTCAGTTGCTTCTTGTCTTGCATAAACTTCTGGGTTGTTCTTATCATCATTTGGATTTTTCCAGTAGTCGTGAATTTCATTTAGATTTTTTCTTTCTTTTTTTCCTTTGAAGAAATAATTTATTTTTTTTATCAATTTGTTTCAATATTTAAAAACGTATTAGCTTGAAAAACATTTCCATGAATGATACAAGTAAAATATTCCTAAACTTTTCCTAGCATGATCATAACGTAAGATATAACCAACTTTTCACTCCTAAGAGAAGGAAACTCTTTTTACTGACAGTCGATAAACTCGTTAACACTAAATGGAATTTTAAAGTTTAAGTACCTTCAAATAATTTTTTGATGGATTCCTCATAAGGAGGCTTTGCCACTCCTTTTTCTGTAATGATTCCAGTTATTAATTCAGGAGGTGTCATATCAAATGCGGGATTTATCACGCTTATATCATCTGGTGCTGTTTTTTTGTCTCCAATACCTGTAACTTCAGAACCCTTACGCATCTCAATTATTACATCTTCTGCCTTTGTTTTTAAATCAAATGTAGATAATGGTGCTGCAACATAAAATGGAATTCCATGCTGTTTTGCCATTGTTGCTACTTGATAAGTTCCAATTTTGTTAAAGACATGACCAGTTCTTACAATTCTGTCTGCTCCAACAACAACTTTATTCACTAACCCATTTGCCATGCTATACCCTACTGCAGTATCTGGAATTAGACTTACATCAAATCCGTCATGCTTTAGCTCAAATGCAGTTAATCTTGAGCCTTGTTGTATTGGTCGAGTTTCTGTTGCAATCACCTTAACGTTTTTTCCGCTTTCTTTTGTGGCTCTAATTACTCCTAATGCAGTACCATATGCCACAGTAGCAAGTGCTCCAGCATTGCAATGAGTCATTATGGTGTCATTGTTATCAAATAGAGTGGAACCATTTTGTCCCATTTTTTTATTAATTTTTATATCATCTTCTGCCATTTTTTTTGCTTCGTTAATTACAGATTCTTTAATCTGATCAACTCTAGTTCTGTTGTTTGCAACCTTCATTATTTGATCTAATCCCCATCCTAGATTAACTGCAGTTGGTCTAGTCTCAAAGAGAATTTTTTTTGCTTTTTCTAAATCTGAAATTAGTTCTTCTTTTGTGGCAGCACTACTTTGCAATGCCGCTAAAGCCAATCCAAACGCACCTGACACTCCTATTGCAGGAGCTCCACGTACCACCAGAGTCCTAATGGCATCGGCGACTTGGTTATAATCATTATATTCAACAAACACAAGTTGGTTAGGTAATTTGGTCTGGTCAATCATCACTACTTTATCATCTTTCCATTCTACGGTTCTTAAAGAAGAATGAATTATTGGTTCTGATTTTTCCATTTTATTTTTTCACAAAATATACTATATTTAAAATGAATCAGAATAAAGTAAATCTTTTAGTCCTTTTTTGAGGAAAGTTTTAGGTACATATTCCAATTCCTTTTCGGCAAGCTCAGAACTGGCTAGGCTATGTGGAATGTCTCCTGTTTTAGTAGGTAAATGATTAATTTCTAAGGTTTTTCCAGATATTGACAAGATTAACTCTGCTAATTCTTGAATGCTAGTTTTCTTTTCAGAGGATATGTTGTATACTCTTCCTTTTTTTCCTTCAATTTTATTTGAGGCATTGATAATTGCTTGAACTACATCACTAACATGAACAAAATCTCTCGTAAATGTTCCATCTCCAAAAATTACCAGTGACCTGTTATTTTTTATGTTATTACAAAATTTTGTAATTACTCCTGCATACACATCAGTTTGTCCTTTTCCAAATACATTGAATGGTCGCAAAATAATTGAATTCAGATCGTTATTTTCAGAAAAATTTTGTATTTCTTTTTCCATATCCAATTTACTTTGACCGTAAGGTGAGATAGGCTTCAAAGTAGATGTCTCCTTTAAGGGTAAATCATTTGAATTTCCATATACTGCAGCAGAAGATAATGCAATAAAATTTTTAATTTTATTTGTTTTGCATAAATTGAGAACATTTATGGTTCCATCTACATTTACTTTTTTGGTAAAGTCTGGGTTTTTGATAGATTCATTTACATCTATTTGGGTTGCTAAGTGAATCACAATATCATGACCTTTCATAGATTCAGACAGTTTATCGAAATCAAGAATATCACCTTCAATTATATTTACTCTTTTTTGAATCAACGGAGAGATTTTATCTTTTGAACTGTTTGAGAAATTATCATAAATTGTAATTTTTTTTCCTAAATTAATTAAGGCAGTTACAAGATGAGAGCCAATAAAGCCTGCACCGCCAGTAATAAAGAAATTCATAATAAATTGAATATTATTCATGTAAATAGTTCTAAAAATGTTTGGAGCAATAAAGACTGTATACCTTTAGGTATTGCGCAAGTAGATATAGTAAGTCTCTTTTGATAAATATACTAATTTTGATCAGTAATGGGTCGATAAATTAAAAAACAGATATGACTTAGGGTCAAATTTTGATCCTCCAATAGTTGTTCTTTGATTTCTGCTTTACTTTGTAAAATAGCTAAAGCCAGACCAAATGTACCTGAAACCCCTATAGCAGGAGCACCTCGTACTACCAAGTTTCTAATAGCATTCCCCAACCTGATTATTATCAGAAAATTCAACACATACTAGTTGATTTGGTAATTTTGTTTAGTCTATTATTACAACTTTGTCGTCTTCCCAAAAGACTGTTCTCAATGAGGATTGAATTTTTGTGAACTCATTCATCATGATTTTAAGTATTTTTTGGCATACTTATAACACAATATACCAAGTATTGCTTTAGAAATTCTTGAACAGATTTATTTACAAAATGTAGAAAGTTTGAGTAATTCTATTTTTAACTTGAAAAAAAATTTAAAAAACAATGAAACTATCATGGATTAGAAGAAGATGGCTAGACTTTAGATTTGGTCATAGCTTATATTTGATTTTTGCACTTTCGTTTTCAAATTTTATTTTGATTTTTCACAGATTATTAATAGAAAGAATAGGAATATTAAATGAAATTTTTTCAAATCTCTGGTTTTTTGCTCTAGTTTTTGTAATTCTTTATATTCCGATAGCAATTGGAATTGGAGCTTTTCATCGCAGAACTCAGATTAAAGTGGAATCAGAACAAACTCTAAGAAACAACCCATTTATGGCACGAAATTTTCGAATGTTAATAGATATATTTGAAGGAAAAGCTTCAAAAGAAGATATAGAAAAATTTCGAAATTTGTTAATTAAAATTGAAAAGCAATTTGATTAATCTATGAATCTAATTTTATTATACAACTAAGATTTAAGAAATTTAATATTATTTGTTAAAAAATCACTGGACATTTTTCGAAAACTTAATTATTATTGTGAGTTTGTTCGGAAAAAGTTGTTAAATTTGCCAAATCCTTTATGGCAATCTTATTTCCAGAGCCAATATTGTATCTATTTCCTCTTTTACCGTTAATATTTTCCATAGAACATTTTATCGCAAAATTAACATCGTCTATCGAGAAAAAATCTCTAGTAAATGAGTAATCACCATTAATTGCTAAAGATTTTTCGTTTTTAACTATTCAAATTTCCTGAAATTTTCTTTTTCGTTCATATTCAATTTTCTAATAAATTTTGCTGGGATCCCATACCACAACTCATTATCTGGAATATTATTTTTTACTAAAGAATAAGCACCAACAATGGAATTTTCTCCAATTATTACCTTAGGCATTATTGTACTATGAGTACCAATTTTACAGTTTTTTTTAAGTATTACAGGACCTTTTTGATTATCTATTGTTGATTCGGAATATATTGAGCAATGAGAACCAATTTGAACGAAATCTTGAATTTCAATACCATATCTGCTATTAATATATGAAAAAGTTCCAATATCAAAATTCTTTCCGAGTGTTAAGTTTTTAGAGTTTTGAACTATGTA
>JAOTYR010000080.1 GCA_029861785.1 Candidatus Nitrosopumilus sp. | reverse complement strand
AGACCAACAAGTAGCAGGTGAACTCTTACCACTTGACAGTACAGCACTACTAATCGGCGGACTAACATCAATGTCAGTATGGATGATTCCAAGTATCGCAGGCATTGCAGGTGCAGTAATCTATCTAATCAAATTCCGAACAAACAAAGAGTAAACTTTTCTTTTTTCTATTTAATTTTTAAACCAATTAATTTCATGCCAATTTACGTCCATTTTTATCCCCATTTTGGAGGATGAATCCCCGTGGAATCGATCCTAAAAGAGAGGACCTTGAACCAACTTGACAAGTCCCCCTCGAGGGCCCGTCTAGATTTTTCCTATTAAAAAAAATTTGAAGTGACATGAGCTAATTTGATTAGAATCTTTGACGGACCTAAAATTATTCCCAAAATGGTTCAAGCCTCTACCGACTTGAATCTAAGACTAGAACAGTTTATGAAGATCCTATTCTCGATTTGATCAACTTATGAACATACTAAGAATAATCAGTATAATTTCAACAATTGTAATTATTATTGTATTTTTTGGAACTGCGGAAATTTTCAAAGAACAAATTGAAGAAGACGCAGAAAAGGCTAATCTTGAGAATCCCTTCTTACCTTACGCTGGATTATTTTTGTTTGGTATCCCTCCATCTGTAGCAGGAATCATAATATCTTTTCTCAAAACTACCAAATCAAAAATTATAGTTTTTAGTGGAATTGTTGCTGCTGCATACATTGTAATTTTCATTATTGCATTTTTGATGCTAGAATACCCTTCTACCTTTGGAATTTCTGAAACATATTTTGATCCCTGATAAAACTAGTTTGTGTCCATTTTCATCCCCAAAACAGTAGCTGAATCCCCGCGGGCCCATGGAACTTTTTTATTCCCAAATATGGTTCAAGCCCAGCGGGATTCGAATCTTTTGAAATTATTTTTTGGGAACGATGAGAAGCTAAAATCCTGAAAGTGTTAGTCAGAATATTCAATAAATTTCTAAGTTTGAAATGAATTTAGATATTTGAATCTACATTATTATTCTACTAGTGTTATTTACCGCTATGCTGCAAAATAGATTTAAGAAAATACTTGTTGGAATTGACGGTTCTGCCAACTCAATACGTGGATTAAATGAAGCCATATCACTTGCAAGACAATCGCAAGGGATAATCACAGGAATACATGTATTACCAGAATTCCCCCCATCCTATGAAATTAATATAAAATCGTATAGATCACAATTAAGCAAACAAGCTAAAAAATTTATGGCGTCTGCTAAAACCAGTGCGGCACGTCATGGAATAGAATTCAATGAAAAAATTGCATCATCAAGAAGTACCGTAGATACGATAGTTGGATTTGCCCGTAAGAGTAAATTTGATGTCATAGTGATTGGTTCAAGAGGATTAGGATCACCAAAGGCCAGCTATATTGGTAGTGTTGCACATGGAATAGTCAATAATTCAAAGGTACCTGTGTTAGTGGTAAAATAATTTTGTTTATTTTTTTTATGAATGTTCTACCATCCATTTTCCCACCTCAGGCCACAATTTTTTGTGTGCAGTTCTGCTAATACACAGTCCAACATGTCCGGTTGGCAATTCTAGTGTCTTCTTGTCCTTGCTTGAAACAACATCAGTAATACTCCTACTGGATTCTGCTGAAACTAGATCATCGTTTGTCCCAACTATGTTCAATACGGGCATGATAACTTTTTTCAGATCAACAAGGTTTTTCCCGAGCATCATTTTATTTTGAATCAGTAAATTCTTTTTGTAAATATCATTTATGATTTGCTCAAACGCCTTTCCAATAATGGGAACACTATCATAGAGCCAAGATTCTACTGCAAAAAACTGCATGATTTCTTTTGTGCTTCTAGGTTGACTAAAATAGAACTGATACTTCAAAGCAGCCTCTAATGGATTTCGCAGTATGAATGCAATATTGAGAAAAGATGATGGTACATTTCCAAAAATCTTTACAAATCTTTTAATATCAAGATCTTTAATCCATGATTCCAAAACTGTTGGAGACTTTCCAAAATCAACAGGAGTCGCATGTAAAATTAAATTCTTTACATTTTCAGGATGTAGTGCAGAATAAATCAAAGATAAAATCCCGCCCCAGCAGTACCCAAACAGCGTAACATTCCTAGAACCTGTAACCTCTTCTACCTTGTCAACTGCCTTTTCAAGATAGTCATGGGCATAACTTGCAAGTGACATATTTTCATCTTTAATTCTGGGCATTCTCCAATCTGTAGCATATACATCAAATCCTAACTGCTGAAAATGCCTAATTATGCTTCTCTCTGGAAGTAGATCCAAGATATAGTGTCTATTGATTAAAGAGCCTACAACAAGAATAGGGGTTTTGAATTTTGGTGGTGAAGATGTTTTGTAGTGATGAACCTCAAAGTTCCCTTTCATAGGAATTATTTCAGATGGTGTTCGATTAAGGGTATCTCGGATAGGTTCTATCACATGATCAATATCACTAATCATTACCTCCAGATAGCGGAATAATTTTTCATGATGGACAGTTGATGCAAGTTCTGCGAATGAATCAATAAAATCTGATAATGATCTTGAAAAATCTGTTTTCTGTAAAGCATTTTTTAGTTCAGTATCGAAAGTAGTTCTTATCTCATCTTGAATCTTTTTGCCCGTTGATTCTTGTAAATTAGAAGCTGACTTGATTGCTTCAAACCAGGAATGAAAAAGAGTCAGACCATACTTCATTTGAAAGTTAAATGATTTTATTGTAAAATCAGTGTAAAGAGATAATGGATCGTTTGAAATTCTCATCGAATCTTCCAATCCTCGTATCCCTACAAATTGACATATATTGCTATTCCTCAACATCAGAGTTGGGTTTCTTTTAATAAAGTAATTACATCAAAATCATTACAGAGTATCAAATTGCAAGAATTATCAAAAACATCATGGCATTCACTGCCAGCAGAACAAGTTGCAGAAATGCTTTGGACTGATCCCCAACTAGGTTTGGGTTTGAGTGAGGCAAATAATCGATTGCAAAAGTTTGGTAAAAATACAATCTCTGTAAAAAAAGAAAAGAGTTCTATGATTTCATTTCTGTTGCAATTCAAGCAACCACTAGTTTTGATTCTCATAATAGCCGGTTCCATAACTGCAATATTGCAGGAATGGATTGATACGGGTGTAATCTTTGGAGTAGTAGTAGCTAATGCAGTTATTGGTTTTATTCAGGAGTATAAGGCAGGTAAAGCAATCCAAGCCCTTGTACGAATTGTAAAAAGTGAAAATGTAGTAATCAGAAATGGCGAAAAAACAAGGTTGCCCTCAAATGTGATTGTTCCAGGTGATATGGTGCAGTTGCGTTCTGGAGACAAAATTCCAGCTGATATGCGCCTATACTATACAAAAGATTTGAAAATTGACGAGTCAATCTTGACAGGTGAATCAATTTCGGTCAAAAAACGGACCGAAGTTTTTCCATCAAACACAATACTTGCAGAGCGTAAAAACATGGCATATGGGGGAACTTTGGTTACAAACGGTTATGGAATCGGTATAGTCGTACTTACTGGCGATGACACTGAAACAGGCAAAATATCCCAGACCATGATTAAAGCAGAAGAAATTGAAACACCCCTAACCAGAAGAATATCCTATTTTAGCAAAAAACTCCTTTTGTTAATACTTGGTTTGTCCATTCTTACATTCATTTTTGGAATTCTAGTTACTCATAGAACTGCAACTGAATTATTCATGGAAGTAGTCGCGCTTTCAGTTGCAGTAATTCCAGAAGGGTTACCAGCTGCAATGACCATAACTCTTGCAATAGGTGTAGGATATATGGCTAAAAGAAACGCCATAATAAGAAAACTTCCTGCAGTGGAGACTCTTGGCAGTACCACAATAATATGTTCAGATAAGACAGGAACTATCACTGAGAATCAGATGACTGTAAGTGAAATTTATGCGGGCGGAAAATTATTTAGAATATCGGGTACTGGATTTCAACCAACAGGGGAAATTAAACACAATCAAGTTAGTATTCATATCGAGGAACATCAAACACTGAAAGAATGCCTAATTACAGGACTGTTATGCAATGATTCTGATTTAATTCAAAAAGAAAATCATTGGGAGGCAAAAGGAGATCCTACTGAAGTTGCATTAATTACAGCTGCTCATAAGGTAAACCCAAAACAGAGTTTGACAGAATTACTTTACAGAATAGATGCAATTCCATTTGAATCTCACCTTCAGTTTATGGCTACATTACATGATGATGCAGGAGAAAAAATAGTCTATGTAAAAGGATCTGTGGAAAAGATTCTTGAAATGTCTTCGCATCATTTAATTGATTATATGGGGCCTGAGAATCTCACGAAAACCAGTGTTACAAAATTGTATGAAATTGCAGATAGAATGGCATCAGAGGGCTTGCGAGTCTTGGCTTTTGCCAAAAAGAAAATAGCAAGTGAAAATAATACAGTTGAAATTTCGGATGTCAATGATGGATTAGTTTTTTTAGGCTTTCAAGCCATACTGGATCCTCCAAGACCTGAAGTATTTGAGGCCATAAGGGAATGCCAAAATGCTGGAATTCGTGTCAAGATGATAACAGGAGATAATCTAAAAACAGCAATCAGCATAGGTAGGCAGATTGGCTTAAATCGTTCATTGCAAGGAAATTTGGCCGATATAAGGGCAATTACAGGACGGGAATTAGAACAATACTCAGGGAATGAATTGGTCGAAATTGTCGATAAGACAGATGTATTTGCAAGAGTTTTACCAGAACAAAAATTTTCTATTGTAAAGGCACTCCAATCCAAGGGAGACATTGTTGCCATGACGGGGGATGGAGTAAATGATGCACCTGCTCTAAAACAAGCCGATGTTGGGATTGCAATGGGTGTTACTGGTACAGAGGTTGCAAAAGAAGCATCTGATGTTGTTTTAACTGATGACAATTTTGCATCAATCAAGGCAGCAGTGGAGGAAGGAAGGAGAATCCTTGACACTCTGATCAAATTTATCACTTGGACCCTTCCCACAAGTTTTGGAGAGGGGTTAGTGGTGCTAGTCTCCATCTTTACAGGCATTCTTATTCCAATCCTTCCAGCCCAAATTTTATGGATTAACATGACTACTGTTCTAACATTGGGAACGATGCTCATTTTTGAACCAAAAGAATCTGATGTGATGAAACTTCCTCCTAGGCGGCCCAACTCTCCAATTCTCACAAAGGATCTAACAATCCAGATTTTCATCGTAAGTGTATGTATTCTAATCTCAGTATATGGCTTGTTTGAGTGGTCAATTGAAAATGGTAGTACTGTTGAAGAGGCAAGAACGATTGCAGTAAATACGATCGTGATGATAGAGATATTTTATCTGTTTAACTGCAGGTCTCTTACTAAATCGGTTTTCAAAATGGGTTTTTTTTCAAACAAGCTGATTTTTCTTGGAGTCACAGTTATGATTCTGTTACAAATTGCCTTTTCGTATATTCCTGTCATGAATGACATTTTCCAGAGTAAACCAATTGGGATGGATTCATGGTTGCAAATAATTGGAGTGTCTATTATCACTTTTCTAATAATTGAAATAAAAAAATTTGTTACTAGACTAAATTTAAAACGAAAAAATAATCCTAGAAACAACTTTAAATTTGTAGATTAAATAAAATCCAAAATTTTTTGTTTTATAATGA
>JAOTYR010000079.1 GCA_029861785.1 Candidatus Nitrosopumilus sp. | reverse complement strand
TCATGTTCCCGCTCATAATTATGACTAACACCTGGATGTAGATTTATTTGACTTGCAACATATTCTAATTTATCATGTTCTATTTCCATTGCTACCAAAGAACTTGTATAACCAAGTTTTCGAGTATCAAAAATTGCACTGAGTTGTCTTAGAACTCCTATGTCTTTTAGCTGTTTTAGACGCTCCTTTACAATTTCTGGAGTAGTATCAAATTTTTTAGCAATGGCATCAAAGGGTCTGGTTACAAGTGGAAATGTCCATTGAATTTCATTTAAGAGTTCTTTATCCAAATCATCCATAGATGTCAATAATGGTAGAAGTTGTGTTTTCAATTAAAAATGTAGCTAGAATTGTAGGCGTTGATTTAAAATGTATAAATAGAATTTGTTTTGCCTTTGATCGGTGATAATTAATCTAAATTTACAAGGAAAGAGAGTCCTTGTGATAGGAGGAGGTAATGAATCTCTAAAACGAATAAACTCTCTTCTAAAACAAGATTGTAAAATTATTGTTATCAGTGATACAATAAACAAATCCATCAGAAATCTTCTAAAAAAAAAAAAAATTGAATTTAAAAAACAAAAAATAGAAAATACAAATTTCTTAACAACTGAAAAACCATCAATGGTTATTACCACTACTGATGATAAAAAATTAAATCAAAAAATTATCGATAAAGCAAAAAAAAGTAAGATGATTGCATACAGTTCTGATAATCCTGAATCAAGTGATTTTTCCAATCCTGCGATAATTGATTTTGATGATACCATTCAAATTGCAATTTTTACTGGCGGTAAAAGCCCAGCAATGTCTAAGAAAATTAAAGAACAAGTAGAAAAAGCCTGTAAAAAAACAATCACCAAAGAAGACATCAATCAAATCAAAATTCAGCAGATCGCACGAAATCTCGCAAAAAACAAAATTTCTACTCAGATACAGCGAAAGGTCTTTTTGAATCGTATCATGGACGATAATGAGATTAAACAGTTAATAAAAGACGGGCAGACCAAAAAAGCTGAAAAACACATCATTACGATATTGAGGGATTGGAAATGAGTCAAAACATCATTAACGCACGTGTTACTTTTCGTAATTCTCCAATTCATATTTTAGAAAAATTTACCATAAGAGATGTTGAAGGAGCATATTCACAATTCAAAGAACATTCAGGATTAGACGAATGTGTGATAATTCAAACGTGTAATAGAATTGAATTATTTGGGAAATCTAAAAATTTTGATCCAGAAAAGATCAAAAAAACATGGGCGTCTCTTGCAGGATTAGAACAAGAGATTTTTGATGAAAATTTAGAGATTGATGAAAATGATAAAGCATTCCATCATCTTCTAAAACTTACTTCAGGACTAGATTCAATGGTTTTAGGAGAAGAGCAAATTCTAGGTCAAATAAAAAATTCGATAACATCTGCTAGAAACATAAAGGCCTCAGGGCAACACCTCAACACTTTATTTGATAAGGCGATTCATATTGGAACTAGAATTAGGAATTCAAGTGGAATTAGTCAAGGAGGAATTTCAGTAGGCTCTATGGCAGTAAAGCTAGCAGAAGAAAATATTGATGAGTTAAAGTTCAAGAAGACTTTGTTAATTGGAACAGGAGAAGTCTCCACCCTGGTAGCAAAATCCCTTCAAAGACGAGGTTATGATTTTGCTGTTACCAGTAGAACTCTTGAGAGATCTCAGGCCTTTTGTGAAACAATGGGCGGAAAACCAGTAAAATTTGAAACAGTATTGTCAGGGTTTGAAAATTATGATGTGATATTTGTTGCAACTACTGCACCATACTTTTTGGTTACATTTGATAGAATTACAAGTGCTGTAGAAAAGAGAAAGGATGGAATGATGATTTTGGATTTATCAAATCCAAGGACGGTAGATGAAAGAGTGGCAACCCTTGGTGGAATAAAATTAATGAATTTAGATCAGATAGCAGAAATGGTTGAAAAGAACATGAAAGCTCGATTAAACAAGGTAAAAACAGTTGAAAATATAATTAATGAAGAATTAACTGTACTAGAGGCCTCAATGAAAAGATTAGATGCAGAACCACTTGTAAAAGACGTATTCAAAAACATAGATTCTCTGCGTCAAAAGGAATTACAAAAAGCACTTTCAATGCTAGATGAAAAAGACGAGAAAAAAATCAAAATTATCGAAGAATTGACCAAAGCAGTAGTAGAAAGTATTGTATCTACACCTATGAATAATATCAGAAAAGCCTCAGAGCAAGGAAAGCCAGACTTGTTAGAAGTAGCAACAAAGTTGTTTGATTATAACAAAACAGACCAGGAATAGACTAGGATTATATTTTACTCGAATGAAAATTTGATATGTCATTTCCTACAAGACGTCTCCGTAGATTAAGAACATCGCCTAAAATGCGAGAATTGGTTCAAGAAACTACGCTAAATCCTAGAGATTTGATTTGTCCAGTTTTCGTTCAAGAAGACCTTGAATCTAGAATTAAAGTAGAATCAATGTCTGAAATTGAAAGATTACCCTTAGATGACATTAATGACGAAGTAGGAACAATTTCTGATTTGAATATACCTGCAATAATGTTATTTGGAATTCCTACAAAAAAAGATGATGCAGGAACTTCTGCTTTTGATGATAATGGAATCGTCCAAAAAGCAATTTCGCAAATTAGATCTAATTTTGGTAACAAAATAGTGATTATGGCAGATATTTGTTTGTGTCAATACACATCAACGGGTCATTGTGGAATTATTCACGAAGATAAAATTGACAATGATTCAAGCATTGAAACCCTAGCCAAAATTGCCGTAAGTCAAGCAAGAGCCGGAGTGGATACAGTATCACCATCCGCCATGATGGATGGACAAGTAGCTGCAATAAGAAAAGCTTTGGATGAGGAGGGATTTACAGATGTCTCTATAATGTCACACTCTGCAAAACATCGTTCATCATTTTATTCTCCCTTTAGAGATGCAGCAGAATGTGCACCTAAATTTGGAGACCGAAAAACATACCAAGTTCCCTTTACAAATGCCAGAGAAGCAATGATGGAAGTGGAGACTGACATCAACGAAGGAGTGGATATTGTAATGATAAAACCTGCATTATCATATTTGGATTTGATTGCAGAAACAAGAAGACGATTTAATGTTCCTGTTGCAGCATATAGTGTTTCAGGAGAATATGCACTTGTCAAAGGAGCAGCAGCCCAAGGATGGATAAATGAAAAAGACATTACTGAAGAAATACTCTATTCTATCAAAAGGGCAGGGGCAGACATGATCGTAACATATTTTGCAAAATCTTCAGCTAAATTTCTCCAAGAATCATGAGAAATGATGAAAGGTTTGAGATAGAAAGAGCCTTTGATTTATTGCCTCATGTTGTTGGGTGCAGCTGGGCTTCAATTTGGTTTAGAATGAATGGAACTAAAAAACCAACGCGCAAAGATTTTCGTGAAAAAACAATCGAATATTTTAAAATAATCGAACCAGTTTTTGATTCTTTTCCAAAAGAGGAAAAATTTGAAGCAATTCAAAAGTACATTGATTTTAGAAGAAAAGATGAAGTTCAGAAAATTATCGATGGATTAAACCCAGAAGTTGAGAGAAGATATGACAGATACGTCGATTACGGATAATACGCTAAAAAATATCTCATTTATAGAAAAACAACGAAAAAGTTTCTCAATTGAAAATTTCAAAAGCATCCGGAATTAGTGCCGTTACTATCAGAGACAGAACAAAGGAAATCAAAAAAAAGTTAGGAGATGAAATTTAATGGGTAGAACATGTAGAAACATATGCGTATTACATAAAGCAAAACCAGTTCTAAATAAAATAAGATATAAAATCGGTCAAAAGCGTTGTACATTTTGTGGCATTTTCCTTACGGATGAAGATACAAGATGTATTTGTTGTAAAGCTGTGTTGAGAACCACAGTCAGGGGCAAAAAGAGTTAAAGTTCGTTTTTGAGTTCTGAGAGGAATCCTTTCAAAACTTTTGTCCTTTTTTTAGCCTCAATTTTTCCTGTTTTTGTGTTCATTAACGATTGAATTTTCAATAATTTTTTGTAAAAATGATCTAAAGCCCAGACAGCATCATCAGGAATATGACTCTTGCAAAAAGGATCATCTGTATTGTAAAAAGGTCTTTTTTCAAAACCACTTACAGCAAAGACTCGAGCTATTCCAATTGCTCCAATAGCATCGAGCCTATCAGCATCCTGTAAAATTTTTCCTTCAAGGGTTTCAGGAATTTTTCCTCTAGAAAAACTATGATCTCTTATAGCATTTGAAACAATTTGAATTTCCTTTGGGGTAAAATTTAATTTTTTTAAAATTTTCTCTGCCTCCTTGGCACTTTTTTGAGAAGAAAGCTTTGATCGTTTGTCTGATTTTGGATAAGAGATTATATCATGAAGTAGTACAGCACTTAGAACAAGTTTTTCATCTGCTTTTTCTTTTTTGCATAATTTTTGAGCGTTTTTGAAGACCCTCATAATATGATTAAAATCATGTGCAGGATCATTTTTCATCTTTTTTTGCACTTGCTTTTGAAGTGAATCAATTGAATTCATTTAAAATCTCCATAGTTTTGGTTTTACAAATTTCAATTTTCTTTGTGTAATTAAAAGAGACCAGTTAATAGATGCAAAAAAGACAATAACACCTATTCCAACTACATCTACTAATAAAATGCCTGTAAGCCTATCTTCAAATATTTCTAAAAATGGTTTTAAAACTGCATTTCCAAAATAGATCATAACAATATAAGACAAAACTCGACCAAACCAAAATCCAATGTAAATTCCAATACTTTTTGCCCTCATCAAGCCATATGTGATAAAGAGCATGTTGCTTGGAAGAGGAGTAGCACCAAAAAGAAAAGAAGCAATCATGTATCCATGTTTTTTTCTATTAAGATAATCACCAATAATATCAAGATTGGATTTTTGTTCATCACCTACAAATTTCCTAAACAGGCCACTAATTTTTTTTAAAGCAAATCTTCCAATGGTAGCCCCCGTTGCTCCAACCATAGAAAGTAATATAATATTCAAGTTTGGATCAAGGAGATAAAAAGAAGTCAAGACAATCCAACTAGGAGGCATTAGAATTGGAGATGCATTTACTCCGATGAGGACAAGAAATATTCCAAAATAAGACAATTCCCCAAAAATCTCAAAAATATCTACCATCTTGCTACCTTGATCTTGGTTTTTTTGTTTCTAAACCCTTGGATTTACATTTACTCATGAAAAAATTATCAAAAGATTGGAAATTATGAAGAAATTACATTAATTGTAAAACTTGACCAAGGTTTTGTAACATTTTGGAATAAACATTCAATATCCTTATAAGCAAAATATGTTTTATTATACCCATGTCTGAGGTAGCTTGGAAATGTTTTAGATGTGACCTATCTTTTAGAGACGAAGAAGTGGCAAGCCTGCACAAGCAAATTTCGAATCATTCAGTATCAAAAATTAAAGCAATTGTTTCATAATTTTAAAATCTTTCTTTCCGCAAATTCATTCGGCTAATTACGCAAACAGCGTGTAATAGGGTGTGTAATAGCGAAATTTTCATTATTTCAACATTGAAAAAGTTATGCTAGTCGACATGTTTTGTGATATTTCTGATATATCATATTTCATGTAATAATTTTGTAATTTCAAATTTTGGCCTGATTTACTCGACATAATCAGATACAAACGCGAATTATAACTAATTTACTCGACATATTC
>JAOTYR010000078.1 GCA_029861785.1 Candidatus Nitrosopumilus sp. | reverse complement strand
GTGTGTTTGCCTGAACAATGGCTAAAAAATAATGTAATTACTGATTTTGACTCTGAATTTTCCGAGTTTAAGGAAATTGCAAAAAAGTATCAAATGACAGTAATTCCAGGTGCGTTTTATGAAAAAACAAAAACAAGAATAACTATATCATCTCCTGTAATCGGCCCCAATGGAGACATGATTGGAAAACAAGAGAAAATTCACCCGTATGATTATGAAAAGGACACTATAACTCCTGGAAATGAGGCTAAAATATTCAATACAGCCTGCAGATTTGGAGTAATAATTTGCTATGACATGGTTTTCCCAAAGGTATCAGAAACTTTGGTAAAAAAGGGAGCCCAGATCCTTTTTTCTCCAAGCAGAATCGTAAGACGTGGAATCAAACCTTGGGAAACATATGTGCTTGCAAGATCTTTAGAGAACAGAGTGTCAATACTTGCAGCCAATGTGCAAAGTAAGAAGTACGGTGGAAACAGCATGATTGTTGATCTTTTTGAAAACAATAAAGTTATGATTCCAGAGACCATAAAAATAAAAAATGAAGGATATTCTGTAAAAAAAATTGATTTGGCAAAATTGGAAAGAGAAAGAAAAATACGATTTTCAGATTCTAATAAATTTAAATAAAAATTATTTCCCTGCTACAAAACTTTCGCAGTCAGCTTTTGCCTTTACATCTGCCATTTGTTCTATTGGATGTTTCATCAAATAAGCACTTGCTGGTTTTATTGGCCCCCCAACTCCTCTATCAAGTGCAATTTTGGCCAATCTAATTGCATCAATTACAATTCCTGCAGAATTTGCTTTGTCATCCACTTCAAGACGGACCTCCATATTGTATGGAATGTTAGCCCATTGTCTTCCTTCAATTCTCATAAACATTAGTTTGGTGTTACCCAAAAATGGAATAAAATCTGAAGGTCCAACATAAATTTGGTCGTCCTCAAGTCTTGTTGCAAGTTGACTTTGAACACTTTCTGTTTTGGAAATTCTCTTTGAAACAAGCCTATCTTGCTCTTTCATGTTTAGAAAGTCAGTGTTACCACCAACATTGATTTGGTAGGTCTTTTCAATCTTAGTTCCTCGGTCACTACACAGTTTTGCAAGTGTCCTATGAACAATAGTTGCACCGACTTGTCCTTTAATATCATCTCCAATTACAGGGATGTTTTTTTCTTCAAACTTTTTTGCCCATTTTTCATCAGAGGCTATGAATGAGGGGATACAATTTACAAATGCAGTATTAGTGTCAAGACAAATTTGTGCCCAAAATTCAGTTACTTTATCGGATCCCACAGGTAAATACGAGACAATGATTTCAGTGCCAGTTTCTTTGAGAATAGTTTTAATTTCTTCAGCTAATTCCAAGTCTGTTTTTTCACTTTTAATTGGTTTTATTCTGTTTTCAACCCATAGTCCAACTCCATCTAATGCAGGGCTTTCGTAAACTTTGGCATCGTTTTTTGGCATCGATTCTTTAGGAATCCAATCTACCATGTTAGGATATTCGTAAATTGCCTCATTGATTGGTTTGCCAATTTTATTTTCGCCTACATCAAACCCACATACAAAGTCTACATCATGTATGGCATATCCGTCTAGATTATCATGAATTATACCAGTTACTTCTTGCGATGGATTTTGCCTGTAATACTCTATACCTTGAATTAAACCTGAAAAACAATTGCCTATTCCGACTAGCCCTACTCGTATTCTGCCCGTCATTTAAAATTTGGTGTTACTTGGCGGGTTTAAAGTTTTCTTAAAAAGAATATGCAAAAAGTATCCAAAGGCAGAATTTTATACTCTACATAAAAAAATCAAATTATGTTAAAGCCGGGTCGCCCAGTAAAAGACGTAAAAATTAATTCAGATACAACTATAGAAAAAATTTTTGAAGAGTTATCTCAATCAGGAGGTTTTGAAGCAGTAAATCTTTCAGATGGATTAGAAATTTTATCAGAGATGATTGAAGACAAGAAATGTGTGAAATTTATTTCATTTGTGGGAGCAGTGGTATCTACAGGACTTCGTGGAATTATAAAAGATATGATTAAAAACAATTGGTTTAATGTTGCAATCACAACTTGTGGCGCCTTAGATCATGATATTGCTAGACATTATTCTCACTACAAGGAAGGATCTTTTACGATGGATGATATAGAATTAGCAGATCAAGATATTCACAGATTAGGAAATGTATTGGTTCCAATGGAAAGCTATGGTCCACTGATTGAAGAAAAAATCCAGCGTTTTCTAGAAGAAGAATATAAAAATGGAGTAAAGGAAATGTCTTCAGCTCAAATTTGCAAAATGATAGGATCTCATTTAGGTGAGGATTCTTTTCTTTACTGGGCTTTTAAAAACAAGGTAGATGTAATAGTGCCCGGAATCATGGATGGTGCTGTAGGAAGTCAAATCTGGATGTTTTCACAAAAACATAGCGATTTTAAATTAAACTTAATGGATGATGCAAATTTACTATCCGGAATAGTCTTCAAGGCAGAAAAATCAGGAGCTTTGATGATTGGGGGAGGAATATCAAAACATCACACCTTGTGGTGGAATCAATATAGAGAGGGATTAGATTATGCGTTTTACATTACAACTGCCCAAGAATTTGATGGAAGTTTAAGCGGGGCTCTAGTTAGAGAAGCTATTTCTTGGGGAAAAGTAACTCAAAAAGCAAAACAAGCTACATTACATGCAGAAGTTACAACAATTTTGCCTTTCATATATGCAGCACTTGTCTCAAAATTGCAAAAATAATTTTAAACCATAAAAAACTCCAACATCCTTTTGTTTGTATTATATCACAAAAACAATTCATTTAAGAACAATTACCATGTAGTTTTTCCTATTGGTTCATTATTACGTCAATAAAATAAAACAAATATCACATAGACCCTCAGAATGCACTAATTGCGGTAAAATAGACCTTAAAGAGGATGCAGTTTTAGCTACAACTGGTCCTTCTGAAAAAAATGCTGATTATGTGCCATCAGTTCTATGTCTATCTTGTGAGACTTTGATTATAATTACCTCTAACCCAGGTGCAGTCATCGGAATACATCATTCGGCAGGAAATCAAGCTACTGTACGAGATTCTAAAAAAGGATAAAGAAGAATTTAATTTGATTAAATGGTATTTAGTATAGTTTGTATTTAAATCTCCTTTATTTTTTATGGATAACAATTTTAAAAAATCAAGGAGTTGAATAGCATTCATTAAAGTATTTTTTTTCCATCAAATGAAGAATATCCAGTGTGTAATTCACATGTTTTAGAATCTATTCCGTATCCCTCGAAAAATCAATTTTAAACACAATTTAGTAAATAGGAAGATTAGAATTTAACAAAAATTTTGGGTAATGTACACCTTATCATTTTTGGCAATTTCCACTCCTATTCCTTCCCTATCAAACATTCCAGTTAGTATGTTTTTTCGATGTCCTTGTGAATTCATCCATCCATCAACTGTACTTTCTGCAATCTCCTCTTGAGTATTCCAATCATAAGAGGTTGGAATGTCTCCGACATACCAGACAGTGTCATACAAATTGTTTTGGAAAATATTTTCTCCAATTCCTGAATATATTAGATTACCAACAATTTTTTGACAATTATACCCCAGTTTGGTTGCTCTCCCTGTTGGATCAATTCCTTCAGGTGTAATATGTGCAAAATAGTCCTGTATTGCCATGTCTTTACTATGCCCTCTTGCAACAATGGATAAATTTTCATCCAATGATACCGGTTCTAGTCCATGTTGTATACGATATTGATTAGTGAATTGGTGGACAAGAATTTCTAATTCTGTTTTGTCAATTACTGGTTTTTCATTGAGGGGATTGTTCTTTTTTATTTGATCTGGAATTTGTTTTAGGTCATCAATAATTTTATTGGACGACGCTGGTTCAAGGTATTCTCTCTGTTCGTCTTGTGTTTGATCTATCATATTGCTTGTTTCATCAACTAGATCTTTGGAAAGTCCACTTGCTTCTATGACACTCTCAGGTATTGATTGATATGATTCATCTAGATTTTCTTGATTAAATTCTATTATTCCATTCACAAACAATAGTCCAACAATTATAGCGATTATAGATATGCCTAATCCTAAATTAATTTTTGTGTTATTTTTATTGTAAGATTTATCATACTTTTGATGACTACATTTAGTACAACGAAAATATCCTTCAGTAAAAAGATAGTTGTGATTGCAATCCATAATGTTTATGATACCTCATTGGATATGGACTTTAGATTTTTGGAGAAAAGAATGCAGAATTTAAATTCTGTTATTATCCTCATTTTTCCTAAAAATAATTCTAAATCCAAGTATAGTCACAAAAAATTATTATTCAATACAATTTAACATACTCCCTTGGAATCAAAAATAGCAATTAAAGAATTAAGAACGATGAATTTAGAAGGAGGGTATTTGATAGATGGTTTCCCATCAGTGGGATTCAGCAGTGTTATTGCAACAGAATCAATGATACAAACATCTCAATTCCAACTGGCAGGAATAATTGATTCAGATGCTTTTCCGCCTATTAGTTTGATAAAAGATGGTAAACCAAACTTTCCTACGCGTATATTCGTAAATGATGAATTAAAAGTTGCCGCCTTTTTGTCACATCTAGTCATAGAAGAATCATTTCATAGAAGCATTGCAAGAGAAATGTTAGAATGGGCAAAAAATAAAAAAATATCACTCATAGTAAGTAGCCTCTCAATAAAATCAACCAACAGTGATGAAATAATTGCAGTCGGAAGCACTGAGAAGGCAATGCAGAAAATTAAAGATTCAGGCCTCAAGACTTTAAAAAATGGAACGGTTCCCGGGATTCCAGGAATGTTACTTAATGAAGGAAGATTGTCGCAACAAGACGTAATTGTTATTCTTTTTCATTCAGATGGAACTAGCCCCGATTTTAGATCTAGTGCAAAGCTTTGTATGACAATATCTCAATTAATTCCTGGAACTTCATGTGATATTCAATCTTTGCAACAAGAAGCAGAAAAAGTTGAAAACATGATCAAAAAAGACCTAGAAGAAGCTAGATACCTTAAAGATTCCATGTATAGATAACAAAAAAATTAATCTAACCACAATCTAAAATTTCTACTTTTGGGGAACATTGTTCGTTAAACAAATCAATTTTTTCTAGCAACTCTTCGCAGAACTCTGGATCTTCTGATTTTTCATAATTATTAATATCATTTAAAATGGAAATATGTCTTATTCCACAAGAACTATTTGAAATAACGATTATCAATATTACAAAAGAAATTCCAAAAAATATCAGAATAAGATTTTTAATTTTTTTATTTTTTAGAAATGTCAAGTTCTATTGTAGAAACGTTTCGTTTTTTCCCATCTTGAGATGTAAGAGAATCAGAAGCAATTCTAACGTCACTTATTTCATATCCAACTGTATCCATTCTCTTGACTATCATTTGAGATACATCAACCGCCTGAGTTATTCTTTTTCCTCTTGCTTTGATTGTAACTAAAGGTAAGGTTGAAAGTTGAGTAAGCGTAGCGGCAACATAGGACATAATGGGTTTAGTTCCTACATAGATAATATTACGTTCTGCAGAATTCGAAGACTCAATTTTTTCTGTATTGGATTCAAGTTGTGGTTCTGGCTCTGGTGATTCAAGTTGTGGTTCTGGCTCTGGTGATTCAAGTTGTGGTTCTGGCTCTGGTGATTCAAGTTGTGGTTCTGGCTCTGGTGATTCAAGGTGTGGTTCTG
>JAOTYR010000014.1 GCA_029861785.1 Candidatus Nitrosopumilus sp. | reverse complement strand
TTCATAATCACTTCATCTGCATCATATCCAAGTGATTCTAGCTCTTTTTCAGTGGTTTTTGAGATTTTTGCACCAATATTTTGTCCTCCTATTCTACCAAACGCAATTGCAGTAAAACGAAAAGGATGATCATCGATTGAAAAACTACCTGTGATTTTCGCAGCCATTTGGCTTCCACGGATATTTTTTATACTAACTTTGAGATCCATTTTAATAATTAAATTTCAACAGCTTTATTGACATTATCATCAACAAGAAAGCTCCAGTGATTACTATCCTCAACTTTGTAATCTTTAACTTTTAAAGAAATGACATTTTCATCTAGACATTCATGTTTGAGTTCTCCATTTTCATTTAGTTTGACTAATTTCCATTTGTATTTTCCTTGTTGAAGTTTGCAAACATTTACTGCCCATTTTGCGTCAGGATCGATTTTTGGCATTCCTACTAAATCAGCTAGCTCTTCTATACCTAGCTGTTTTTCCTCACAAAATTTTTTTTTGCAAAGAGTACATCTCCAAACATCAACAGAACCTATGGTTCTCTCTTCAATATTGATGTTAACTACTCCAAGGTAAACCGGTTTATGTTTACAAGACTCTGTATCGATACTCAACGTAGTTCACCAGCACTGGCATTATTTAGTTCTTGCATCTTCATATGGTCTTTCAAGTAATACCCCGATGCTATCAACTATTTTGTTTCTCTTAAATTCTATATTTTCTCTTTCACATAATCTTCTATACATATTGACTGCAGTAAATCTTGGATGCATTGCCTCAAATTCTGTTTCAGAAATATCAATGAAAGCACCTAAATTCATAAGATCTTTTGCAGTTTCCAAGGCAAGATCTTTGGAAATATTTAGTTTTTCTGCAATTTGTGGTATGTTCATTTTTCCATAACATGTAACCAAGAGAAAAGTTTTTGCTTGAATAGAATTTAATTTGATTTCAGAAATTAATTTTAGTTCTATTTGGGACATATCCATTAATTTGGAATGCAACATCAATTAAATAAATTATAATTATTAAAATCGGTTTTTAACAAAGAATTTCTTTGATAGCTTCAACGAAAAACCCATGACAATAAAATGGACAATTCCTCCAATTATTACTGCCTGGAGTAGATCATCTAAGATCTTCCAAGACAAAAAGAAGGCGGCAAACGATGGAATGACAACAAATATTGCAATAATGGTACCTTTTAGAATAATTTCTTTTATGGTTAGTTTATCCCTGTTATTTCTTTCATACACAAACCGACACCACTTTTTGATAATAAAAGCCAAATATTAGTCATAAAATATTGTCCTAGTTTTCTATTTTAATTATTTGATTCAAATCACCAGTCAAAAATCATAATCCTAGGGAAGATTATGAAGATGAAATAATTATGTTCCTTATTACGAAGCAAATCTACCAAGAACCGTAAACATCAGTAAAATTTTTGTTTTGATTAATTAGCTCTAATGATAATTTTTTAATAACTTTGATAATGAGAATTAATATTATTTTAAAACACATGTATTTCATGAGTCACATCGCAGATGAATTCAATCAAGCAAATTTGGACCTAGCAAATGACTTATCGAGTTGCATGAGCAAATTCAGGGATGCCATAGAGTCAGGAGGACTTCAAGGAGCTGCAAAGGCACTCAGGGAGTACATGTTATGTATTAGAACCTCAACAGGGGCATTCTTTACAAAGTATGATACAATAGTGTTCAAAAATTTTCAGATTGAGCCACTCTAACAATAACTTCTCTTTTTTTTCCAAAAAATAATTTCAAATCCCATTAGTGGTATTTGCCAAATAGGACGATGCCCTTAATTTTCAATTAATCGATGTTATTTGTTTGATTCAAATTAATGATGGCGAGTTGATTAATACAAATTAGTAATTTTTAAATAAAAAATAGAAAATAAAACGGTGCTGAGAGATAACAAAAAAATAATAAAAGAACTTGTATTACTTTGAACTCTTAATGACCGTTTGAATTAGTCCGGCAAGATCTACATCTCCAACACTAATTGGATTAATTATTGATTTTACAGTTGTCCCAATTGTTTCAATTGCCTTTAATTGGAGTTCTTTTCGCGCCTCCAAAGCATTATTTACTAGTTCCTTGTGACGTCTCCAATAGACATCATCGTCTTTTGGCAAAGTTGAAGGAAAATCATTTGCAATATCTCCATCTATGCTAATATCTGTTTTGTATGCTGTTTTATTACCAGCTTTGACTTGTATGGTTTTTTTGCCCGCATCATCAATTGCATTTTTTACAATTTGATTTACTTGGTCGATTCCCTTGTGAGCATCGCCCACTATACTTCCACTTTCCAAGCTTTTTAACCAACTTGATAATGAAGATCCTAAATCATTTGACATGTTCAGAGTTATGTTATTCAGTTATTAAAAATTACTAAAAAATATGAGAATATCAGTAGAATAAAAAATATTTTAAAAATTTGTGATTTAGACCAAATTTTAAGTTCGGATAAGAAGGATTATCTCAAACCAAATATACTTTATATTTGGCAAGGGCTAATTTTTTCTGTTTGGCGAGCTATAAGGGAACTTATTCTAATGAGCAATCAATAAATTTTGTAATTCCTATAATGATAATTCTATTTCTTGGAATAGTTTACGTGATGACTCAAAGATCAGGTTCTGGATTTGTTAGTTTCATTCTGATTGGAATAGCTGCGCTTACTATGTTTTATTGGGTAAGAATACTAAAAAAAATGACAAAGGATCAAAAACCAGCATTTTCAGCAAGAGAACAAGAGGCGAAAAATTGGGTATATGACCTCATTAAAGGTGAAGAAGATTTTGTGTTTGTAGCAGAAGTTCCAGGTCCTGAGGATAAAATAATGGTAAGATTAATCGACGGGGTTTTGTATATACGAGGTTCAGCTAATTTTTCTAAAGAAGTTCCAATTGAAGGGTCCAATGCAATGCAAATATTTGATTTCAAATATAGAAATGGTGTTTTAACACTTAGAATCAAGAAAGATTAGAGACTTTTTGCTAATTCTAGTTTTTGAGGAAGATACTTGTCTGTAATATTTGTCAGTCCATATTTTGAGAAGGCTTCAAGTTCGGCTTTTCTTTTAAGTCGTAAAAATACTTCCAATTCTTTTTTCCATATTCCATCTAGATATCTAGGATCTTTTTGCAGATCATAGCATCGCTTAATGTCTGATTCAGTCATTGGAATAGTAGGAAGTTTATATTTTTCAATATCTGTAGCCCATACACCTACCCATTTGGCATCTGGAACTGTTAGTTCTCTAAGATGTGCTGCATTTGCTGAACCTGATTTTATTACCATCGCAATATGTTCTCCATACACATCCCCGTCTGTCAGTATTATCACAGGTAATTTCATTTCATCATGTAATCTTTTCAAAAGAGTTCTTGTTGAACGGGGAGCTTGCCCCCCAGTATTAATAATAATAGATTTGAATTTTTTATCAACTTGCTCCTCAACAAATCTTGTAAACAACCCACCTTTTTCAATTGCAATCACAATTTCAGCACTTGTATCAACTAATTCTGCAGTAGTCAAGCTAGGACCTATTGCATATCCATCTGGATGGTTGGATAAATTCATAGTTTTTCCTTCATATCCAGGGATGGTGTATTCGATGTTCAAGTCACCAAAAATAGAACTTCGTTCCTCAGGAAAGATATGAAAATCTTCTCTTGGTCGAGAGGTTACTGCCTCTAAATCCACAATAATATTGTCTGATTCACTCTGATCTTCAAAATCAATTGCAAAAGCTTGTGAGGAATAATAAATATCCCTTAAAGTAGAAGACTTTTTTTCGTTTGTCAATCTATTTGCAAAAAAAGCAAGCCACATCAATTGAGTGAAAGATCTTAATTGAGATGTATTTTTGGAACTTCTTAGCGCAGTCGAATTTCCTAAAATGTATTGACGCAATTTTTTATCATAAACAATGTTACTTACGGATCTGCTGGGAATTGAAAATTTAGGAAATTGACCGCTATCTAGATCATCATATATTTTTGCTCCATGACTTTTGAGCATATCAAGAATATTTTTTTGTTTTTCTAGAGCTTTTTTACTTGCTGCCTTCTTTTTGCTTTCAACATTTTTACTCATTTTCTATTAGTTCCTCCTCTTGTAATATTTTTTGGAAATTTGGTTCTTTTTTCTTTCCTGCAAGTTCTGTACAAAATTGAGCAATTAAAGGAACATACTTTGCATAAAGGTTTGCTCTCTTTTTTGCAGCTTCTGCTTGACCTCTTTTGTTCATAAATACAGATAATTTTCTTGCCATGAATTGAATGGCTAATTTTAGTTCTCTTTCAATTTCTTGTCTGTCTGCAACATTTTCTTTTCCAGCAGTCTTGTATGGAATTCTAGTAGAACAGATATGTGATACAATAACTAAGGGAGGATCACCCTTTGCTTTGTATCGACTCCAATCAATGTCATTTATCACTTTTAAAACAACATCGCTACCTTCATCATAAAGTAATGGAATGCGGTTAGCAAATCGATAAACTTTGATTCCACGAGTGCTAATATCACCACCATAAGCTATTCCCATTTCAACAACAAAAGGAAATCCTGAATATGCAGATGCACTACGTTGTATAACAGTTAAGAAATCAGGGTTGAAAAATTTTTTCATTCCTTTCTCTAATGGTTCTTCTCCAAGGGGTGCAAGGCAGCTGGGGTCAGGACCCATAAAATCATCAAATTTTTGTAAGGAGTCACTTAATTTGGCTAGTTCTTGATTGGTCATTGTTCCAAGACGTTTTTCAGGCTTGAATCCTGCAAATTCTGCAAATTTTACCGCAGTTGTTGGCCCAACACGCTGAAATTTTTTTGTTAAAAACGCTGTCAAAGTTTCGCCCTGAATAGTATTTGTTAATTGTTTATAGTATTGGCTTTCAGGATCCATTTCTACTGATTTCGATGTTGAATCGCCAAAATCCCAATAAAATAATTTTTTATTTGGAACATCAATATCTTCAATTCTAATTTTATTTAGTTTTTCAAAATCCATTTTAAGAAAAGACATTAGAGCAATTATAACTCTCACTTGCCTAGAAAGGGTTTTCCAACGTTTTTTAGCTTTTTCCATTATTGCCGTAAAACTAAAATTCTTTTTAGCCAGTCCCAAATCTTTTCTAACTTTTTCAATCATAGCATCATCTATTGTTGGAATTTCAAACTGAGATTCAACCATCATTCTTCTAATGGTTTCCACATCAGTTCCATATGGATGAGGTCGAATTATCGTAGGAGGTTTAGGCATTGAATTGATCATTCGGGGATAGGGATATTTTTCTCCTTTAGGATCATCAAAAGTTATGGAAGCATATGGGGTAATAAGAGAGGTTTGATAAACATAATCTCTAATTTTGGTGCCAGCCTTTGAATAATCACCTTCTAAACAAATACTAACTGACAGTCCTTTTTTAGCCACATCTTTTGTTTTATGTTTTAAAATAACAGGTTTATTTTTTTGAATATCTAATAATAGCTCATATTCGTCAGATTTTTTTGCATCAGTTGAACTTTTGACGGTAACTGGTTTGTTTGTTGTAATTTGTCCATAAAGAATTGCCATAGTTGCACCCAAACCAAACATTCCTCTTGCTTGTTTCAAGCCGAATTTAGAACCGTATAGAACTGTTCCAAACGCCAATGGAACATGTTTTGATTCAATTCCAGGTCCATTATCTTTTACAGTTAGGATATACGGTTTTGGATCTGATTTTTCAGGATCAACTGCCTTTATTGTCAAGTGAATATCAGGCAAAATTCCTTTACTATCACATGCATCAAGGCCATTTTCCACAAATTCCCTTACGGCTGTATATAATGACCTCGACGGATTGCTAAAGCCAGCAAGATCTCTATTTCTATAGAAGAACTCACTTGGAGAGATTTGATTAAATTTTTCCTTAATCGAAGACGTTTTGATCCTCCCATAGTTTCATTTTTTCTTGTTTTCCTCGTCTATTTGCTGCTTCTAACTTATTGTATACTGCACCATGCATACTGCCATTAGATATTGAAGAGATTGCATCCACTGCCAATCTTAGTTTATTTGGATCTCCAATTATTGAAACAGTTTTTCCATAAACGGAGATTAAAGTTCCGGTTAAATTTTCCATGTTTCGTCTAGCCTTACCACTTTCTCCAATCAATCTCCCTTTAATTCTTTCAATATTTGCACTTGATTTTCCCCCAAATTCTCTCAAATCGATAACGTGTAAAGTATTTTCTCCTTTGATCAAGGTCACTGCATTTTCAGGAGAAAAACCTCTTCCAATTGCAGTTACAATTTCCATAGCTTTGAATGGTTCAATTTTTTCTATGTCACCAGAGGATTTTATTAAAACTTCTCCGGTATCACCATCGATATCTAAAGTAACATGACAAATTTCTTCAATTTTAGATTTCGAACTGCCAGATTTTCCAATTAAAACAGCTATTCGTTCATTTGGAATTCGAATTAATTTTTCAAAGCTCATGATATTATTTCCTCTAACACTTTTTTTGGATCATTTACAGTGATTCCTCGTTTAGAAAAGAATCTAGTGATGTTATTAATATCTCTTTTAAGAAATTCCTTGGCATTAGGATGTCTAAGATCAACTGCTGAACCAAGATCAAAGAGGACCAACCCATTTTCGGTTTTAAAAATATTATATTCGGAATAATCTCCATGAACTAATTTGGCATCATAATAGAGTTGTTTAATTATTGAAATTGCTTGATGGTAATCCTTTTCATAAATATCCGATTCCAATAATTGCTTGCTTGGGGAACCATTTTTTCCTATAAATTCCATAACAAGCACATTATTTGAGAGATGGATAGGCTTGGGTACTGGAATACCACAGTCGTAGCATTGTGAGAGATTTCTAAATTCTTTTTTTGCCCATAAATAGACTAGATTTTTGGTTCCTTTTTTCAATCTTGAAAATCTTGGATCTCCGGTTATGTAGGCTTCTCTTTTTTTAAAATTTGATGTGCTTACCAAATAAATCTTCAAGGCAATATTCTCATTATTGTCATTGACGGCCCAAAAAAGAACAGATTCTTTTCCTGCACTTACAGGACCGTTGACAAATGCGATAATATGATCAGTAATAAGTTTGTAGAGTGTCATAACTGTGGGCTTATCCAAAACTTCATTGATTACTTTACCTTTCTTAAAACCATCTTTAAGTTGTTTTTTTCTGGATTTAGAGAATATTATTTCATCAAGCTTTGATTCTAATTTTCTACTAACATCATTTTGCAATAAATTATTTTACTTTTACTAGATAAAAGAGGTTTCTTTTATTGAGATTTGAAATTAATGTGATGATGATTACATCTCATATCAAAAATTTTTTTGATTACATTTTAAAAACAATTAAGAATGGAACTCCCCCTATTGTTTTAACACTTTTTTCAGATCCAACTCCTAATTCTAATGAAAGTGAAATTGTATTTTTTCCTACCATGTTAATTACAGATGCACTTTTTAGAAGTTTTTTTGCTTCTTTATGTTCAATTATTTTTTCGCCGTAGTAACTCTTACTAATATTCATATTTAATTGATCTTGAATTATATTTTTTCCTAACAGATCTTTATCGCAAATATTTAGCATTAGATTTTTTTGAAAATCACTAATTTTAACTGAAAACTCCATTATGCATATTTACCTTTCAAAGTTGATTTAGCTCCACAAGCCTCACAAATTAAAAAGGAAATTCTGTTTTCTTTAACTATCTTTGTATCTGGACTTTTACAAGTAGGACATTCAAGATAATCTTTAACATAGATTTGAAAAAGACGTGTAAAATCATCAGGAGCCCTTCTACCTACAAACATAGCTTTATCTCCTAAGCGTTCTGCAGGAACTGCAAATTCTTTTGAAAGATATTGTAGAACCTTATCAGGATCTCTACGAAGAATTTTAGGGAATTCTGAGAAATTTCGAAGATATGTTTTTTGACCTTCCCACATAACATCGACTACTGGTAATTCAAATCTGGCCGTAGTTTCTTTTTTAGTATCGCCAATTTTATCTTGAATTCTTTTAAGGAGAATTTCGTAGTCTGATTTTGTCATGTGCTATTAGGGTATGAACAACCCTATATTGGGTTTTTGAAAAAGAGGAATCATGTGGAATTTAAATTTATTCCATTTTTCCTATTCGGAAAACATTAGTTCCACATTCTGGACAGGTGCCTTTTACAGCAGGACGTCCATTCTTTAGTTTCACTTCTTTAGGATCTTTAATGTCCCTTTTAGCTCTGCACTTTACACAATATGCTTGTACCATTCTAAAAAAAGTCAAACTTTGTTCTATTTAGGAAGAGGCTGTGAATATTATTTAACCACAGGCTAGATGAGTGTAAATTTTTTAGGCACCAAAAGTAAAGATGATGAAAAATTTCAATAAAAAATGCTAAATTTTAATTATTTTTAACAAGTAGGATTTAACTCTAAAAAAAAATTATGTTTTTTATTAAAGGATATAATATTTGAAAAGATTATCAGTTATAAACACCCGAATTGTAAAATGGACAAAATGTCCTCAAAAAAAGGTATTGCAGTTACAATCATTATCTTGATAGCGATTACAGCAGGGAGTTTTCTATTTTGGATGATTCCTCAGGAAAGTCAAATGTCAATAGTGATATCAAACTATGAAAATTATCTTGATGGAACAAAAGAAATTCATTCGATTTTATATCAAACCATTTCAGATGAATTTCAAAATCTAAAAGATCAAAATATTTCACCTGAAAAATACCTGGAAACTGCTGACGTTACATCATCACAAGTTTCATCTAAAATAAGTGAATTTGTGATATCAAAACCACCAAATGAATGGCAAGATAGTTACATTGCATACATGGATGCTTTGAAAACTTTCAATTCCTACATAACTGAAACTAAAGTATATGCCAATTTAGTTAAAGACGAAAAGATTGATAAATTAGAAGGCATATTGGAGAAAATTGAGTCTTTAAAGGCCGAATCAGAGATGTTTATAGAAATGTCAGATAATTCGAGACCTGAATAGGCTTAAGTCCTAATAATAATAATTTGACTTGATGGAAATCGTTAAAAAGTAAATCTGTAATTATATAAAGAATGTCTCAAAATGCAAACAAAGTAGAAAAGGATGTTAGTGCATCAAAATCAAATAAACTGCTAGTAATTTGTGTAGATAGAGATAATGATGTTGGAGAAAAAACAGGTATAGTGACTCCTGTAATTGGACGAGATGCCTGTATAGAAGCAGCTCAGAGACTAGCATTAGAAGATCCAGAAGATGCAGATTCTAATTCAATTTTTGCATCGATAAAAACATATGAAGATTTGATAAGTAAAGGATATCAAGCTGAAGTGATAACCGTTGCCGGAGTTAAAAGCAGAGGAGTGCAGGCAGATGAAAAAATTCTAGAAGAAATTAAGAAGGCATTAGAAAATTTTTCTGCAAATGGCGCAGTAATTGTGTCAGATGGGGAAGATGATGAGAGTGTAATTCCAGTAATTCAGAATATCCTTCCTGTTATTTCGGTTCAACGTGTAGTTATGAAGGTTAGTAGAAGTGTAGAATACTCTTACGCTGTTTTTGGAAAATATTTAAAAATGATTGCATATGATTCTAAATATTCTAAATTTTTTTTAGGTGTACCAGGAATACTTTTGTTAATTGGAGGAATTGCGACAGTAATTGGATATACTGCTGAAATTACGGCTATATTAGTTAGTATCTTAGGTGGAGCATTTTTGATAAGAGCTTTTGATATAGATAGAGCTTGGTCGAACTGGGCAAAACCTACACCGATGGGATTTATTCGAATATTTACAATGGTTACAGGAGTTTTACTAATGATATCATCAGTTCCTGCTGGAATTAATTCAGTAGATGAAAAAATATTAGAATCGGAACCTGAATTACTTTCAGTTTTTTCAAATAAAATAATTATTGGACAATTTATTTCTGGAGCATTACCTATTTTATGGATTGGGTTAGGTGCAATATTTGCAGGTATTTTACTTAGTAATTGGATAGGAGGAGTTCCGCGCCAGATTAGTGACATTTTAAGGATAGTTGTTTTGATAGCACTGTATCCCACAGTATACCAATTTACAAACATTATGATAAACGATGAAAATTCATTCACTTTAATTCCTCCCTTGCTTGGAGGACTTGCAGCCACCCTAATTTCAGCCACAATTTTATTCAAAAAATACCGAAAACATAAAAATCAAGAAATGGTTTCAGATTAATTTGAAACGGCTCTATATAATAGATATTTCTAAAAAACACTGATATTTTCATTATTTCTATATAATTCTAGGTGATTTAGATTAACAAAATAAAAGATACAGTTTTTCAGGTATCTGGATTATACAAAATTTATTCAAAAAAACTTGAAAATGATATCAAACAAGGTGACATTCCAAATCATGTTGCACTAATTTTGGATGGAAATAGGCGATGGGCAAAACGACATCTTGCAATGACTAAAGTAGGTCATTGGAGGGGAGCTGATGCAGTTGAAAATCTTCTAGATTGGTGTGAGCAACTTGATATCAAAATAATTACCTTATATGCTCTTTCAGCAGAGAATCTAAATCGAAATGATAAGGAATTAGAACATCTTTTTGAATTAATTCGTTTAAGACTTGAAAAATTGTATCATGATCCTAGAATTCACAAAAATAAGATGAGAATAAAAGGTATTGGCAGAATTGAACTTTTGCCTGAATCTATCAAAGAGATTCTTCAAAAATTAGAAGAGGCAACAACGGAATATGATAATCATTTTCTCAATATTGCCTTAGCATATGGTGGACAGCTTGAATTAGTGGATGCAGTAAAAAAAATAGGTGAAAAGATCAAGAAGGGATTTCTTAAAGTTGATGATATTGATAAAAAAGAGATAGAATCAAATTTGTATACATCTCATTTGCCTCAATCATCACCTGATATGATTTTAAGAACTTCTGGAGAAAAAAGATTAAGTGGTTTTTTAATGTGGCAAAGTGCTTATAGTGAATTAGTTTTTATGGATATTTTTTGGCCTGAGTTTAGAAAAATTGATTTAATGAGAGCAATTAGAACTTTTCAAGAAAGAAAGAGAAGAGTTGGAAAATGATAGAAGAAACATCATCAGGAGTAGTAATTTTCAGAAAAGATAATGAAAAAATATTGTTTTTGTTATTGCATTATCCATCGGGTCATTGGGATTTTGTTAAAGGAAAAATGGAAAGCGGTGAATCAGCACATGAAACTGCCATTAGAGAAACCAAAGAAGAAACAGGAATTACTGATGTACAGTTTATAGATGATTTTGAAGAGTGGATACAATATAATTTTCAATTTGAAGGAGAACTAGTTCATAAGAAAGTAGTGTTTTTTTTAGGAGAAACAAAAACAAAAAATGTTAAAATTTCTCATGAGCACATAAATTACTCATGGCTGGATTATGCAACTGCCATGGAAAAAACTACTTTTGATAACGCAAAAACTATCTTATCAAAATCATACTCTCTACTTTCCAAAACTCTGTAATTGCAAATTTTTTGCAACTTCAATTGGATTTTTAGCATTTAGAATGGTCCGTCCAACAATTAAAAAGTCCGTTCCTGCAGAAATTACCTCTTTTGCATCACCTCCTTGAGTTCCAACCCCAGGTGAGTAAATGCTCAATTTTTTTCCAACTTGTCTGTTGCAATAGGAAATAACTTTAGGAAAAGTCGCTCCTACTACAATACCATCAACTTTAGATTCTAGAGCCCATGACAAAAACAATTGGTAGAGTAACTGTTTTTTTTCAAAGACAATTTTCATATCATAGGATAGTTTAGCTTCAGGAGCACTCATGTGGCATAAGGTTATTACACCTTTTTCTTTTTTGTGTGATAAGTTCACCAGAGTTTTTAAACTATCTAATCCCATTATTGGATTTGCAATTACTGCATCAAAACCCAAATCCCATAAATTTTCAGTTGTAACTCTATTGGTATTTCCAATATCATTTAATTTTATATCAGCAATTGTCTGTAATCCATAACTGTGAGCCACTTTGTTAATTCTAGATATTTGTTTTGAACCAAGTGGCAATAAGAGATGAAAATTGAGTTTAATTGCACACAGATACGCCTGAAGTTTTTTTATATTTTGTATGGTTTTTGATTCTATATTTTTTGTAGAATGGTCATAATCATTAGCAAGAATTACCTTACCATTGCTTTTGGAAATTTTTGAAATTCTAGTTTTGAAGGTGGCCATATTCAACTAGAGGATGGGTGTCTTTTAGCTTTATAATCTTCACATAGGAATAACCATGTTCGGAGGGACTATTAACAAAAGATGGTTCAGAGTTATTATTTGAAAATTTTAAAAATGGTCTTTTTGGATCTTCATCAAGAACCACATGACAAAAATATGATGTTCCCTCTTCTGTAAAATTCATGAATACACCCACCAACCATTTATCATTATGTGGAAATAAAAATAGAGGGAAAGGGTTTTCTTCAAAACCCCAGGTGAGTTTTGTAAGACTTGCTAAATCTTCTAGCTCTATTGGTTGATATCGATCAGCAGTTCCATTTCCAGGTCTTAGAGTATCTGGAAGTGATTTTATGCGTACAATAGGTGAATAAAGTTTGCTAGTATCTGAAGTAGAGTTTACAATTTCGGTTTGTTCATTTCCACCCCTAAAAGCATAACAGAGATAATGACCATCATGCTCAAGAGGAGTATAATACACTATTGGTTTTTCTTTTAGAACATCCATTTGTACTGATAAAATTTTTTTTCCTTCATGTTCATGAAGAAATGAAATACGTGGAGCACGCTCCAAGGCACAAACCAATCTGGAAAATTCTAAAGGAGATGAAACTTGAATGTAACGAGGTAATTTATCCACGGTGATTTATTATACAATACTAAATTAAACTTACCCAAATTTTTTCAGGCTAAATTCTTCTATCAATTACATCATGGATATCTGGACCTGTTCCAATTATTGTAATAGGCGTGTTTAGTTTCTCTTCAATATTTTTAATGAATGATTTTGCTTTATCAGAAATTTCTTCAAAGGATGTTTTTCCCGAGCAATCTGGAAAAAGAACATCCAATTTAGTAATGGAAATTTGTGTTGCACTGTTAAGCATGATCGCACGCCTAGCTAAATCAAAATCAAAATCAGCTGCACGTCGTTGTCTGCCAGTAACAGTGCCAAATTCAGACCACCCTTTCTTCTTTGCTTCTTCTAAAGACAATTCATCTGCTAATGGACCTGTGCCTACTCGAGTTACATACGATTTGAAGACAACAATTACTTCATCAACGTTTTTGGGTCCGAGGCCAACATCTGCACAGATTCCAGATGCAGTAACATCTTTTGAAGTTACAAATGGATAAGTTCCATGCCATAAAGATAGGAAGGTTCCTTGAGTACCCTCAACTAGAACATTTTCATTTGAAGAAAGTGCAGAATTTATCTCAGCAGGCACATCTACAATTAATGGTTTAAGAGAACTTTCATCTTTGGCCATTTTCAAAACTCTCATGGCTCTATCTGAATTTGCGGGGCCTGTACCAGATCCTGTGCTACCAATTTTCTCCTTCAATTCTCCTTTTGAATCACTTACAAGATGTTTTTCTTCAATTATTCCGCAATGTTTGTCTATAAATGACCTCCCAACGGCATCAAAATCTTGGATTTCCTTTAATAAAATATCAGGATTTATTACAACTCCAGGACCAACCATTACATTAGCATTTTTATTTAAAAAACCACTTGGCAACATTCTAACTTTGTAGACTTTATCACCATCACGTATTGTATGACCTGCATTTGGTCCAGCTCCTCCACGAACAACAATCTTTGGATTATCTTTGATCGCAAGATATGAAATAATTTTTCCTTTTCCTTCATCACCAAAAAAACCACCAACAACTACTGTAGACGTCACAATTCTTGGCTTAAATTCCGTTTATTTAAGCTAAAGTGCTTACACATGATTTAATATCCAATAAGATATGGAGAAAAAATATTGGGCGAGCCAAATTATGCAGGAAATATTATTGTGGTTTTAGCAAACCTTCCAGATTTCCTCAGGATACCAATTTTAAAAAAAAGAATGGTGGAGTTTTTTGCAATGTCAGGACCTGAAAAAAAACAATTAATCAATAATGCTTTAGAAGCTGGTCCAACAATTCCATTTCCAAATTTTTCAAAACTTTTCAAGACATGGTTAGAGATCTTAACAATATTACCCCAAGATCAAAGAGAGGGGTTATTCTTAGCATACATTAACGAAATTTCTGAAAATCCACAAAAACTAATTGCTTTTAATCTGGATGGAATAGTAGAAATTTTCTTATCATTGAAAGATGAACAGCAAGAAGTCATTTCACAATCTGTTAAAAAATTGATAAATAATTTTGAAGGTGAAAAGAAAAGAAAATTACTACTAATTATTCCAGATAATGCGCAGAAATATATGAAAATCTAAGTATTTAGATTTTCGTCGGGTTTTCTATTATCTTCATTTGAATAATCAACAATGTCTCCTTCTGGAGTAAGAACACCAGCAAAGATTTTTTCATGTTTTTTTAAGAGTTTTCTATGATCTGGCATAGACATGTCTAACCTCATTTCGTTCATTACCATAACTCGATATTCCTTCCATTCATTCCAGCATTTGTTACAAATTGGATATTTGCTTGCAATAGGGTCTAATTCCTCGTTCTCAGCAATTGGATTTTTACATTTAGTACAAGTTTGACTCATGTAATGAGCAAGTAAGAACTCTTTTTATCTTTTTTTGAATGGAATTGAAATTAATTTTTGGGAGAATATATAAATTTAGAAAAATAACAAAAGATACCAATCCTAAAATGACATTATAAGATGGAAGACCTAAATCTCGTTTGGAAATAAAAAGCACTATGAGAATTTTTAAAAGCAAATTCCAATGAAAATTCAACCTTTTTTTTATTTAATTAGAGAATATTGTTTCTCTTTGAGGAAAAATGTGGTTGAAGATATAAGAATGCACAGGATTGTTTTTGGAAAAACAATGACTTCAGGTGGTTTGCAGATATAGCGCCACAAGAAAATGTTATCCTTATCTAGATTCAAAAAAATCGCAAGGAATCTCCTCAAAGTATTCAAATGGAATCAACTCGGGTTTTTCTACTCTTAAAAATAGTCTAAAAGAAGCCTATGATACAATTCGTTAATCCTTTGAAATTAGTTTTTAAGTAAAAAGAAAATGAGTCTAGGGTTATTATTTCAGATTCCAATAAATATTAAATTTTCTTTAATATTACATGTTAATCAACTATAATAAGTGAAATAGGAAAATGATCACTGTAACCATTTTCATTTAATGTTTTGTTAATAGGTCTTCCAAATTTCTTTGGGCTGTTATTCTTATTTTTCATTTCTTGAAAACTTTCAATTTTTACAGATCGGGGTTTGATTAACAATGTGGAACTTTTAATAAAAAATCCCCTAGAAGCTAACAATTGATCTAACATTACAGGTTTTGATTTATGAAAATATGTGCCGTGTTTTTTTGAATATAAATAATTCATTAAATTATAAAGTCTAGTACTGTTATTGTCCTTGATGACTCTCTTTAGTTGATTAGTTCCTAGTGCATATTGCATTATTGATTTATTCTTTGGGGTGTCATTAAAATCTCCCATTACTAATATTGGAATTTTTTTTCCTCTTATCTGTTGAATCTTTTGAATAAAATAATTCAAAGAGTCTGCAGCTACAATTCTGAAAGGTTCAGTATAGGTTTCTCCTTCTCGTCTTGAAGGCCAATGATTACAAACAATGATTAATTCTTTTTCTGAATTTTTTATTGTTAGATTTACCTGTAAAATATCACGGGTAGAGTTACGTCGAATAATCCAATGTGAAAATTTTTTTGTCATTTTAAATTTTTTTGAATCATAAATTAAACCAATATCAATTCCTCTACCATCCTTCATCTCTTCATGAGCAATTTTATAGTCTCTTTCCAAAAAATTAAGACTGTTCACCAACATTTGTAACACATTTCTATTTTCTATTTCACATACTCCAAGAATGTCTGGGCCTTTATTGTCATTTAACATTCCAATAATTTTTGATAATTGTGCAGTTTTTCTTCTCACTTTTTTTTGTGTCCATCCTCTTACCTCTGTCTTGATTTTAGATTTGATCCTATTTTCTCTATAAGGTGAATTTTCTGCATCAAAAAAATTCTCAAGATTCCACCAAGTTATTTGATATTCTTCAGGCATCTCTGCTCATTCAATTTTTATTAAATCTGTAACGTAATGTAAAATTTATGTTTTCAAAGAAATTCTTATTTAAAAAATATCTTAATTATTACATTGAATGAATAAAATTTTGAATTCAATTGAATAAGATTGAATGATTTTTTGAAGGATGAAAGATCATTCATGTTCCATAAAATGGAGGTAAGATTAACCAATTTAGGGAATTGGGGCGTGATTCCTTTAGAATTCTAATGAAGAATAAAGGAAAACAGCAAAAGTTATTCAATTTTGCAAATGTAAAGTAATAATAATTAACGAAGACAAAATCCTTTGTGAAGATAACATGTCCAAAATGTAAAAAAAATGCAGAATTATCAATGGACTTTTCTTGTGTAAAATGTGAAAATTGTGATTTAGATATGAGTTATGGTGAATATGTAAAATTTGTGGCGCATAATGAAACTGTGTATTCAGATATTCTAGGAGATTATACAGGTAGTACAGAAGGACAATCAGCAGGATCCTTAGATGACTGGGATTAGAAGATAGAAAAAATATCCATCAGATTAAAATAATTAGTTTGATCAAATTCTAATCAGAATTGGAGTTTTTATTAGAAAACATTTTGAACCTAGTAGGATTTTTAGTAGGATTAGGAATAGGGATTGTGTCATTTATTGGTTTTAGAAACACAGGAAGTCCAACTTTGTTTAGATTAGCACTAGCATTTTTTTCAATCAGTATTGGATTTTTTGTAATTTGGGTAGGTTACATGGTTGAAGATTTTGTAATAAAGTCAGGTAATTTAGAGAGATGGGTGCAAACTTTAGGAATCGCAATTCAGACAATAGGATACTTTTTCATTGCCTTTTCTCATAGCATAAAATCACTTTTTCCAAAATCTAGATATTTTAAATCTGTGGGAATTTTTCCGTTATTCTTAGTATCATCAGTTCAAATAGAACACATCTTTAGATCTGTATCGTTTATTTTACTTGCATATGGTGCAATTGAAACCATTTTGTCTTATTTTGAAAACAGAAACAAGGGAGCAATATCAGTGGCAATAGGATTATCACTGTTGGCTTTGGGAGAATTTTTAGGATGGTATTCTTTTGTATTTCCTGAATCAATTTTATATTTTATATCAATGATTATCAAAATTTCTGGATTGATTGCCTTATTCATCCCAGTAAGCAGAGTACCTCTAACAAAGATAAAATTTGATGAAAGTTTTGATTAACTTCGAAATATTAGGCTCAATTTTTTTGAAATTTTAAATTTGTCAAAATCTTTTATCTTTTTGGTTTATTGGAAAATAGCATGCCACTATCATAGAAATTATTGAAATACTAATTAGAGAGAAAATGACAGAATACCGCACACATATGAAAATTATTGGGGACATACTATCAACAACCCGAGATGAACTCCAAGATGAAGATGGAGCCACTGTAACCTACCTCATTAGAAAGGCCAATGTTTCCCATTCAAGAATTTCAAGAATACTAAGAACTCTAGTCTCTCAAGGATTACTTGAAAAAGATGATTCTCAGGGTTCAAACAAATACAAAATTAGTCAAACAGGAAGAGAGTTTTTACAAGCATATCATACCTTTAGTGGCTTCGCAATTAATTTTGGGCTGACTATCTAATCATTTATTTCTTCAATTTCCTCCGAGTCATCATCAAAGTCATCTTCAAATTCTGTGTCTTCATATTCTGATGAAATCCTAGACATTTTAGAATGATATTTTTTGATGATTAAAAACTTATTCAAAAGAAAATGAATAATTAAAGAAGTAAATTACAAAAATCAAATGAAATTAAATTGTGATGTAAAAGGGATTGAAAAAACGTCTAAAGTAGTTAAAGATGGTGGAATTATTGTTTTTCCCACAGATACTGTTTATGGTATTGGATGCGATCCTTATAATAAAAATTCGGTGGACAGGATCTATCAAATCAAAGGAAGATCCAAAACAAAACCGTTTCCCGTTTTAACATATTCTATTGATGTCGCTTCTGAAATTGTAGAATTTGACAATGAATCAAAAATAATTGCACAGGAATTTTGGCCAGGTCCTTTAACTTTAATTTTAAAATTAAGAGATAAAAAATTAAGAGAATCTCTAAATCTAAAAGAAAAAATAGCAATACGAGTTCCAAACAATCAATGTTTGTTGAATTTATTGGAGAATTCTAAATTTTTAATTGGAACAAGTGCTAACCATTCTGGTGAAAAACCCTTTACAAAATCTCAGGATTGCTATCAAAACATAAAAGATTACGATGTTTTTTTAGATGGTGGAGATATTGATGATAAAGGAGAGTCAACTATTCTAGAAATGGATAAAGGAAGGGCAATTTTTCATCGGCTAGGAGCTTTGAAAAAAGAGGAGTTTGTTAGATTTTTTTGAATTTAATAATTACCTGTGCAAGGCAGTTAGAACCAGAAACACAAGAAGAGATTACTAGAATATTAGGAGAATTGGGAGATTTGAAACCAAAAATAACAATAACCAGCATGTCAGGAATCTTGACTGCAGACACCAAATTAGATCCCATTGTAGTGGTTGAAAAAATACGTGAGTTGATCATTGAAGAACCATGGAGTATTAGGTATTGTCTTAGAATAATCCCCGTACAGAGAACCTCCGAAACCAAAATTGAAGAAATTGAAAAAATAATTTCAGAATTAATAGGCTCTATTCCAAAAGGAGATACGTATAGAATATCAATTGAAAAAAGAAATTCTGGAGTTTCAAGTCAAGAGTTAATTACAAAAATTGCCAACAAAATCAAAAATAAAGTATCGCTAGAAAATCCAGATAAAATTATTCAAATCGAAATCTTAGGAAATAGAACTGGGATCGCTATTCTTCAAAAATCAAATATTTTGAGTGTTGAAAAAACTAAAAGAAGTTTGTCAGACTAGAACAGCTCCTTTTTCAATCAAAAGATCCTCTAATGAGTTGTTTGAGTTAATAGATTCTAGTTGTTTTTTTGTAATTTTAAAATGTTTTTTCAAAAATGAATAATTATCAGTTGAAAAAACATCAATGACTAAGGGAGTTAATTTTTGGTATAGTTTTTTTAATGTGGTTTTATTGCCGATTGCGATTAAAATGAAATCATTTTTTGGTTTAATTCCTACAGAAGTAATTGCATCTGCAATCTGTCTTGTAGCTGCAAAACGCATTAAAATATCAGTTTCAATTTTTTTTGATAGTAGAATATTTTCTCTTTCAGAATTTAAGGAGATTGAAAGAATTTTTTTTAAATGGTATAAATTTAGAACAAAATTACTGGAAATCGCTTGAAACTTAATTTTAGGAAACTCCTTTCTAAGTTCATCAAGAAATGAAACATTAATTGTTTTATTTCCCTTTATTTTCACAATTTGAATTAATTTTTTTCCGTCATTAATCATAATTTTTTTGCTTGATCCTCCATGAATTATAGGAATTATGCTTATCAGGTCATCGTTTTTTAGAGGAGTCATTTTTCCTTTCAAAGCAGAAGAATCTGCTCCATTTACTGCAACTAAAATGTTATTTGTATCTAAAGTAGGAGTATTTTTTGGTTTTTTCTGTGAGAGTAATTCAAGAAGATTTTCAATGGTAATGTCATCTATTTCTAATTCTAGATGATCAGTTAAAAATAATTTTTTTGCCCCACCAACAAGTTTTATTGTCGCCATAATTGTGATTTGTTAAAAAGAGGGAAATTATTTTTTAAAAATTATTGGGTTTTCTCGTCAGTAGATTCATTGGTTTCTGTGAGATCTGTAGATTCAACACCTACTTCGATAACATCCTCCTCAGATTCTTGAGTTGGCTTTGTTTCTGATTCTATGGCTTCCTCGATTAAGGTGTCATCTTCATTTGACAAATCTTTTTTTGATTGCTTATTTTCTTCCTCATAATTTTCTTTTTTAATAAATTTAGTAATATAGCCTGCAATTTCATTTTTCAATCCCTTTGAGCGAATTATAGCAATATCGTTTAGTAATTTTTTATTATCAGTAAAGTTTTCACCAAATTTTGACCTGTTTTGGTCAAGTATTTCATATGAAAGTCGTTTAATCCTATCCACTCCTCCAATGCTAGAGTAGGGTTTTTTATACCTATATTCCAAGAAAATTTTTAGAATTTTTCTCTAAAATGGATGTCATTTCATAATATTGTTTGTTTAAAATTTTTGAGGAGCAAAAGATAACGCTTGGAATAAAACCAATCTGAGCAGATTTTAATTCAAAACATCTTGAAAATCGCACTGGGCCATCGGTTTCCACAAGAATTTTGTCTTCATCGGTTTTGGTTAATAGTGTCTGTTTATCGTTGGCATAAATCAATACAGGGCCATACGAAACAAAAAAATTCATGTCCATTGCAATTCTCAGCTGTTTTTTATTTCCATCAAACCAATGAAGTAAGGCATGTTTTGTTTTGTAAGAAGTCATTATTTCAAAGATTTCATCGATACTTTTTCGAGAATGAATTGAAACAGGTTTTTGATGTTTTTCGGCTATGGATAAAAGAGATTCAAAAACAAGTTTTTGTTTTTTTTTATCATCATCTGATTGGACATAAGTTGGATCTAATCCAATTTCTCCTATACCTGAGATGGTATCTATATTATCTTGAATTAAATTTATCATCCTATACAAATCATCATTTGCACATTCAGGATGGATCCCAATAAAAGGCAAGATCAGTTTACTTTTTTTGGCAATTTCTAAAGTTCTTTTGGAATTTTGATAATCCATAGAAACACAACAAGCCTTGATTTTCATAATTTCCATTCCTTTGATAATATGACTTAGATCTTCTTGATAAGCTGGATCGGATAGGTGAATATGAGAATCAAATAACCAAGTCATTATTGGGTAATTTAAAAATAGTCTGTATAAATCGATTTCTTGGTGATATTTTTTCACTGATCATCTTTTATCATGATAGAAAAAAATCAAAGCAATGAAATCATCTGAGCTGGGTCTATCTGCAATGTACAGGATTTTGAAGAAGGCAGGAGCTGAAAGAGTAAGTGATGAATCAGCAGATGAGTTACGAAGGGTTATTGAGGATTTAGCCATCAATATTGCAAAAAGTGCAGTAGATATGACATCTCATGCCGGAAGGAAAACCGTCAAAGCAGAAGATGTCAAACTTGCCTCAAAGCCATTTTCCAAATTCTAATCTAAAGAGTTTAATTGTTGATCTTGTGATTTTGAAAACGGTACTCTGGCAGAACGGTTATGCGTGGGCCTGCAAAGCCTATACAAGGGGGTTCGACTCCCTCGGGTACCTTCCTTATTTATTCAACAATTACTTTGCCTTTCATCCAAGGATGTAAGGTACAAAAATAATCAAAGGTTCCTTTTTCATCAAA
>JAOTYR010000077.1 GCA_029861785.1 Candidatus Nitrosopumilus sp. | reverse complement strand
GTATTTGAAGTAAATCATATAACTCCAAAAAAATTCCCTAAATCATGAAGGCGTTAGTGTATGACGAATATACTATTGATGATGATTTTTCCAAAATTTTAAAAATTAAAGATATTCCTGAACCAAATCCAAAACCTAATGAAGTTGTTTTTAGAGTAAAGGCTGCTGCCCTAAACTATGATGATATTTGGGGAATGAGAGGAAAACCACTTGCAATTCCTCTCCCACACATATCTGGAACAGATGCTTCTGGAGAAGTAATATCTATAGGAGAAGATGTAAAAAATATTAAGATTGGAGACAGGATCGTGTCTCATGGAAATATGTCATGTCGTATTTGCAAAGATTGCACCAGTGGGCGAGAATATGATTGCAGAAATAGAAAGATTTGGGGATTTGAAACAGGTCCTCTTTGGGGAGGCTACTGTGAAGTTACACATCTTCCAGAGGCTAACGTGGTAAATATTCCTGAAAATGTAACTTATGATGAGGCAGCAGCTGCATCAATGACTTTATTGACCTCTTGGCATATGTTAGTAGGCAGAGCAAAAATTCAACCAGGGCAGCTAGTTTTAGTTATGGGTGGAAGTTCGGGTGTTGGAAGTTATGGAATACAGATTGCAAAGTTGTTTGGTTGCACCGTTATTGCAACCGCTAGCCCAGATAAATTAGATAAATTATTAGAATTAGGCGCAGATTATGCAGTAGACCACAGAAAAGATGATTGGCATAAAGAGGTACAGGCTATTGCAAAAAGAATAACCAAACCTTTTGGAGATGTTTCTGGTGTAGATGTAATTTTTGAACACATTGGAGGTTCACACTGGAATAAAGAATTGACTTTACTAAAATATGGGGCCACAATTGTAACCACCGGTGCAACTACTGGCTATAATGCAAGAACAGATTTGAGACATATTTTCTTCAAGGGAATTAACATTTTAGGCTCAACCCAAGGAACTAGAGCAGAATTAGAACAAGGATTGTATTGGATGTCTCAAGGAAAAATAAAATCAATAATTGATTCTGAATATTCCCTAGAACAAGCATCTGAGGCTCACACCAAAATGCTTAATGGCAGGGGCCTTTTTGGAAAAATCTTAATGAAACCATAAAGCTCTTTTTACCATGACTACCGATCCAAAAATTAATTCAATTTTAGATGAGGCAAACAGACTATTTTTACTTGGTAAGCTTCAGGAAGCGATTTCTTACTATGATAAAATTCTTGAGGAAAATCCAAATCATTTGGGATGTTATAACAACAAAGGATATGCTCTGAGTAAACTAAAAGATTATGATTCTGCTTTGGATTGCTATGAGAATGCTTTAAAATTAAATCCCAATGATCTCCCTGTACTAATCAATAAAATATCCTCTTTACGAAAAAAAGGAAATCTAACTGAAGCACTAACTAATTGTAATAATATTTTAACATTAAATCCAAATTACAAGATTGCATTATATCATAAAGAACGGATTTTATTCTCCATGAAAAGATTTGACGAATCAATTGTTTGTTGTAATAAAATTTTAAAAGACTATCCCAAAAATGGTGATGTTCTTTTTGACAAATCTTGCAATCTTATAATGTTATCAAAACTAGATGAGGCACTAGATAATTTAGAAAATTGTATTTCACAAGGAATTCAGTATAAAATCAAGGTAAAAAAATCTAAACTTTTTGAAAAGCTATATGATAATCAGAAATTTCGATCTTTAATTTTGTAATTTTAAAGCCAATGAGGAAGCTCAAGATATTCTTCAATACTCTCATTTCTTAATAATTTTAATAAAGCATTTGCTTGAGGTGAGGATAAAACTGGTTTGTCAAATTGATTATCAGTTGATATTCTTGGACACGCCACTTGAATGAATGCATCAATTCCCTTTAGATTGTTTAATCTTTCACTTGTAATATCAGTCAAGGCAAACAACTGAACTTTTTTCCCTTCTTTTTCTAATTGTTTTTTGAATTCTAGCGCAAACAATTTTGATAGTTGACCTTCTTTGAGCCCAACAATTATTCCAAATGATTTTGCCTCAGATGCCTTAAATATTGCAAGAGTAGCTTTCTTTTTTAATTTCTGTGCAAATTCTGTGATTTCTCTTACTTCGTTGAAGTATGGATCCAAAACATATGTTGGCATGTTAGTTGACAAGGCAATCCCAGATGCATGAAAATTACTTTGACCTAAGAAAATATAGGCATCTACATTCTCTTTAAGCTTTGTTGCAGGATAAAATTCACATCCAAACACTTGACCGTCATTTAATTGTCCTCCTCCCCTTCCTATTTTTACCTTAACCTCATTGTCTGTTAGAATTTCTTTAACCCTTTTCATTTGATGCAGATGTTGACTATCAGTTAGAAGACCTACAGTCTTTCCTGATAAAATTTTTGTACATTTTTTTGCAACAACATCAAACTCAACATCATCAAATGCATCAATCAAAATTACATTTTTTTCAATTGATTCAGTATTAATTGTATGACCAATGTTAAATTGAATTCCTGTCCCTAAAATTTTTCCAGCATTTGAATTCAGATCACATGTTCCCCAAGTAGTATCAGCTAAAACATATGCTGGAATTCCAAATTTCTCTGTGATATTTACTGCGGTTTGTTGAATTTGAGGTAAAATTCCATCTGGACCATTTAGAGAAACAGAAGCTGGTTGTTTTGATTTTATTTCTTTGAAGATTCTCTCTTTATCTACTATTATCAATTCAACTACAAATGTAATGATTTTAATTTAAATCAACTGTAAAACTCGACAACTAAAAATATCTGCAATTTAGTAGTTAGTTAATGGATTCAGCAAGTATTCTCAATATTGGCTTTGATGATACTGATTCCCCAAAAGGAATGTGTACCACGTTTTTAGCCTACAAAATTGTAGATTATTTGAAAAAACAGGATTCAGAATTTTTAGATTTTCCACGATTAATCAGATTTAATCCAAACATTCCATGGAAGACACGTGGTAATGGTGCAGTATCCTTAAAAATTAGAACAAAAAACCCCTCCAAAATTAAAAATAAAATTAAAAATTTTGTTTCTAGATACTCTGACACACAAAATGGTGCCAATCCTGGTTTAGTTTTCTATGAAAATAAAATCATTCCTTCTTATTTTACAGAATTTAGTGAACTGGCCTTATGGCAGTTGATAAATAGAAACGAAGCAAAAAAATTTGCACAAAAAAATGATCTCGAAATTTTTTACAAAGGAAATGGTCAAGGACTAATTGGAGCAATTGGTGCTATAGGATATCAATTCTATGATTACACTCTTGAATTACTAAGTTATCGAAGACCTTCAAAATTTGGAAAAGAACGAAAAATTTCATCTGAAAGCGTAAAAACTATGCAACAAAAGACATTTCCTTATACGTTCAATAGTTTTGATAGTAAAAAATCCAGAGTTTTGATTACTCCACATGGTCCTGATCCTGTATTTTATGGAATACGTGGTGAAAAAGTTGATTCATTACTAAGTGCAACAAAAATTTTAGAAACTGATGAAAAATTAGCAGGACATATGATCTTCAAATCTAATCAAGGAACTGATGATCACTTGAAAAATACTTTTACTAAATCAACAATGAAACCATATTCTTCAGGAATTATTACTGGTACTCTATCATATACTCCAAAAATCAAAAAAGGTGGTCATGTGTTCTTTTCAATAAAATGTAATGGAGATGAACTACAATGTGCAGTATACAAACCAACTGGATTATCCTCCATTGCTTTGGCTCTAATTCCTGGAGATACAATACGTGTTGGAGGCGGAATAAGAAAAGCGTCTAAAATCCATCCTCGAATTTTAAATCTTGAATTTATCGATATTATTGATCTTAAAAGAAATATTGTAAAGTCAAATCCACTATGTAAAAAATGTAATAAAAAAATGAAATCAAAAGGACAAAACCAAGGATATCAATGCATAAAATGTGGAAAAGTATCAAAAAACAAAATTGTTTTGGAAATACCTAGAAAGATAAAGCAGCAACTTTACATTCCAGATGTATCAGCTCACAGGCATCTGAGTAGGCCACTAACTAGATTGGGAAAAATAAATCAAAAATTAAAATTTGATGAATCTTTTTCGTGGTTTTGTGTATATGAGAATTAAATAGCGGGGAGTAGATTTGAACTACTGATTTGCGGGTTATGAGCCCGCCGGGATGACCTAGCCCTAAATAGTCTGACTTCCCCACCCCGCTGAGTGGTAAATAAATACGAGCCGTATATACGCGTTATCACATTCTTGCAAGTAATTAATATGATTTGAAAAAATCAACACTTCATGGATAAAAGACTTAGGATTGCAGGTATAGTAGGAGCAATTGTATTTTCAATAATTGTCTTGACATCACCTGATGATCCCATTCCACTACCAGAACTTCCATCAGAGAAGTTGGAAGATAAGTTTGTTGAAATCTTGGCAGAAAATCTTGAAAACCCACGATCAATTGCAGTGGTTGATGATAAAATTTTTGTAACACAAAAAAATGGTGAAATTAGAGTAGTTTACAATAATGAATTATTAGATGAACCTTTAGCTACATTACGTCCTGCAGATGTTTTTGATGGGGGCTTGCTTGGAATTACAACTCATCCTGACTTTGAGAATAATCATTTTCTCTATGTTTTTCTAACATATCAAGAAGATGAAATTCTGTGGAATAAAATAATAAAAATTACAGAGTCAAATAACAAACTAATAGATGCCATAACAATTTTTGATAAAATTCCAGGCTCTGTTTTTACCAATGGTGGATTTTTAAAATTTGGTCCAGATGGAAAATTATATGTCGGAACTGGGACTGTTTCTGATTCTTCTCATCTGCCACAGGATCTTGATTCGTTGGCTGGTAAAATTTTAAGATTAAATGATGATGGTTCTATTCCTAAAGATAATCCATATTCAAATTCCCCAGTATACTCTCTTGGATTTAGAAATCCACAAGGAATAACATGGGATCAGATAGGTAACATGTATGTGGTAGATCTAGGTCCTGAAAAAAATGATGAAATTAATCTGATTAAGGCAGGAAAAAATTTTGGTTGGCCTGAAAAAGAGTGTGCAGGAAATGAACTATTTGAGGGAGCTGTAATGTGTTATGATCCGGGAATAGAGCCTGGAGGAATTCTCTTTTACTCTGGGGATTCAATATCTCTTGAATACTTTTTTATAATGACCTCATTGAGAGCGTCAAATCTGTACCAACTAGATCTTCAGGAGGGTTTAAAATCTCAAAAGAGCATTTTGAGTGGAGTGGGACGGGTCCGTGACGTTGTACAAGGTACTGATGGCAGTCTTTATGTGATTACTTCAAATACTGATGGGAAAGGCTTTCCAGATAGGATGGATGATAAATTGTTGAGGATATTAAAATAAAATGAAAGATTCATCAATTTCAAAATTTTTTGAAAAATCTAGAAATGATAGATTAGAAATCATAAAAGTTTTTTCAGATTTATCTGATGATGAAATAAAATTATTAGAAAATTCTGATGGAGGAGTTTCTTTTGAAAAAGCAGACAAGATGGTCGAAAATGCTATTGGAACTTTTTCTTTACCACTTGGTATTGCAACCAACTTTAAGATTAATGGCAAAGACTATGTAGTTCCAATGGTTATTGAGGAACCCTCGGTAATTGCGGCAGCCTCTAAGGGTGCAAAAATTGCCAGAGTTCTAGGTGGATTTGAAGTTAAAGCAGATGAATCATACAGTGTGGGGCAAATTCAAATATTAGAAGTAAATATCTCCAGATCCACAGAAAAAATCAAAAAATCTTCAAATGAAATTTTAGAGATTGCAAATTCAAAAAGTAATACATTATCAAAAATGGGTAAAGGTGCAAAAGAAGTACCATGCAAAAAAATTGAAATT
>JAOTYR010000076.1 GCA_029861785.1 Candidatus Nitrosopumilus sp. | reverse complement strand
CAACAGGTCTAGGTAAAACTGCAATAGCGTTACAAGTAATTGCAGAATATCTTTCAAAAGGTAAGGGAACACTCTTTTTAGCACCAACAAGAGTGCTTGTTAATCAACATTTTGAGTTTCTAAAGCAAAATCTAACAATTGAAGACATTTCCTTAATCACAGGAGAAGATACCGTTCAAAAAAGAATAAAGCTTTGGAATAGCAGCGTAATTTGTGCTACACCAGAAATTGCAAAAAATGACTTGGATAGACAAATTGTATCGCCAAATCAATTTGGTCTTGTGATATTTGATGAAGTTCACCGAACTGTGGGATATTATGCTTATTCTGGAATTGCTGAGAGAATTGGAAATTCTGATGCGAGAATTCTCGGAATGACTGCAACTTTGCCAAGTGAAAAAGAAAAGGCAACAGAGATTCTCACCAGACTAAAAATTTCTACAGTAGCTGAGAGAACAGAAGATAGTTCTGATGTTAAGCCATATACACAGGAGACTAAAACTGAATGGATATCAGTTGAACTTACTCCAGAGATGAAGACCATTCAAACTCTTTTGAAGTTATCTCTAAATGAGAGGTATGACATGTTAAAAAAATATGGATTGCAATTAAATGGACAGCAGTCATTGTCAGCACTACTTCGTGTCAGACAATTTGTGTTACGACAAAACAAAAGATGTGCAAAACCTCTTTTTACGGCAATTAGAATTCACTATGCATTAAACATGCTTGAGGCTCATGGAGTGACTCCATTTTTGAAATTCTGTGAACGTGCTCAAGTAAAAAAAGGAGTAGGAGTGAAGGAGCTGTTTGAAGTTGATCCTAATTTTACTCGTGCCGTACATCTTGCAAAAGACGCCCAAGCAAAAGGAATTGAACACCCCAAGATTGAAAAACTCGGAGAGATTCTCAAAACACTTCCTGGTAAGGCCTTAATATTTTCTAGTTATAGGGATTCAGTCAATATTATTTTTAAGAAGCTAAATGAGATGGGCATTTCGTCTGGGATTTTGATTGGTAAATCAGGTGAAACAGGATTAAAACAAAAAAAACAGATAGAAACGGTCCAAAAATTCAGAGATGGGGAATTCAAGGTTCTTGTTGCAACAAGAGTTGGAGAAGAAGGACTAGACATTTCTGAAGTCAACCAAGTGATTTTTTATGATAACATTCCAAGTTCAATTAGATTTATTCAAAGAAGAGGCAGAACTGGAAGAAAGGACACAGGAAAACTCATCGTGTTAATTGCAAAAGATACGATAGATGAAACATATTATTGGATTGGAAAAAGGAAGATGACTGCAGCAAAATCTATGGGTGAAAAAATGACTTTGACTTTGCAAAAAAATAATTCTCAAAAAAAGGGTCTAGATGCATTCATTTAGATAAGAATTCTTTGTTGATAGTATTAAGTAGAGTTTGTTTTCTTTGAATTGTCTTGTTTTTTATTCCAGATTCTAAATGATGAATATTGCTGTTTTTTCTTTGGAGTAAATTATCTAATCGTATATCATATTGACTTGAGAGAAAAAGGTCTAGTTCGTCAGAGTTCATTTGAAATTCTAGACTGCTCAAAGTATCTTGAGCTAATTTAGTAACAGAGTTGTCCAGATAAATTAGAATTTCTTCCAGTGTTTTTTCAGTTAGAACCATAAACTATCCTAATCTTTTAATTATATGATACCCATATTCTGTTTTAACTGGCTCTGATACTTGGCCAATTTGTAATTTGAATGCAGTCTCTTCGAAGGTTTTTACCATCTTCCCTTTAGTAAAATAGCCTAAATTTCCATCTCTTTTGGCACTGCCTGAATCTATAGAATTATCTCTTGCAAGTTTTCCAAATTTTTCTCCATTTTTTATTCGATCTAATATGGTAAGGGCTTCACTTTGTTTTGCAATAAGAATATGAGAACATTTTATCTTTACCGACAATAGGGTTTTTTCATTATTCCATATCTTAATTGTTTTTGTAGGGACTAAACTGAAAGTCTGGTTCCCCTTATAGGATTTGAAATTACCTTGTAGAAAATCTTATTGGCATACAGTGGAATTATTAGTTTTAACCATTTTATACATCCTCATTTCAACAAGTTTGTCAAATTAAAGAAATTAAATTCTGTATTAGATTAAATATTCTTGAATTTTTTATTGCTTATGCTTCAAAACCGTCCAGAAACTACTCTTAAAGAATTGAAAAGAATACAAACTAATTTTGAAAAGATAAACATTAAAAATTTTCAAAGAGAAAGAGTATGGCGTGAATTGAATGATATTGAATCAACTTTAGATAAGATTCTAAACTTGGGAGATGATGATTACGAAACTCAAGAACCAATTCAATTTCGATATCCTCCTTATCAATCTGCCCAATATCCTTCAACGGGTAACTCAATTAAAGATGATTATGATTACGAAACTCAAAAAGAAAATAATCAAAGAGACTTTATTTCTAGAAAATCACAAGTTTTAGGTGATGAATTACAAAATTATATACATAAATTTGAAATGATTTGTAACAATGAAGCAATAAAACTGGAAGAAGACACAAAATATTCAACTAATATTGCAAAAGGGGGAGGATTGAAAAACAAAATGAGTGAACATACAGAAAAAGATGCGAAAGATTTAGAGGATCTAATCATGTCTATCGAAAGATTTGCTAAGATTGGTCATGCGGGAGATCCTAACTTCAAAGCTTGGAAAGCCATGATTCAAAGAACTATTGCTAAAATTTTTGGTAGTGATTCTATGCAACTTTCAGATATTAAGAAAATTCATTTTGAACCTTCGAAGAATAATTTACTAAAAGCACCAAACAAAAATAAATTAAGAAAAGAAAGACTACAAAATGGCTTAAGAGAAACAGAATATACCCTAAAATCTTTTCTCACAGAGTTATCAGAAATCCCTCCCAAAACTAATCCCCCATTAGAATCAAAAAATAGAAACAAAAAAGATGTTTTTATTGTACATGGACATGATGAGGAAGCAAAATTAAAAGTAAAAGATTTTGTTCGAAAAATGGAATTAAATCCAATTATTCTTCATGAGCAAGCTAACATAGGCAGAACTGTAATCGAAAAATTTGAAGATCATGCAGAAAAAGCTGGTTTTGCAATTGTTATTTTGACCCCTGATGATTCAGGTCATTCAAAAGGATACCCTAATGAAATCCAAGACAGAGCAAGACAAAATGTTATTTTTGAGCTGGGTTTTTTTCACGGACGGCTTGGCAGAGGTAAAGTATGTGCGTTATACAAAAAAGGAGTGGAGATCCCATCAGATATCAAAGGAGTTTTGTTTACTCGATTTGATGAATCAAATGATTGGCAAATGAATTTGTTAAGAGAAATGAAACATTCTGGCCTGGATGTAGATCTGAACAAACTGTTGCAATAAAAATTCCCAAGATAGGACAAGTTAATCTTTTTTAGGTTTTTCGCAATGGGTTACAAAAAATTTTGTGTTTTGTGATGCTAAAATGATAGGCATAATTCTTGATTAAATTTATGAACGAAGAGACAATATTAACAAAATTTCAAAATCCAAAAAAAGAGACCTTATTTTATTCCCTTCAATTTTAATCTCGAGAATGCTATTAAAGGTTCCAAATTTATTGTATATTATTTAATTTAGTATACCCTAGAAGATGCAAAGTTATTTCTCTAAAGTAGATAATTCATTTTTTACTTTTTTCAGATTTTCATCTTTTACTGCCACTCGAAAATTGGGAATCTGTTTAAGACCTTCAATAATGTTTCCTAAATGTTCCATTATTCTGAGATTATATTCTCTATAATCTGCCGAGTCTTCATTCAAAGCTTTGACAAATGCCATTGAGGGATAAAGAAGAGAATATTGTAGGGAATCTGGATCAGCAAGTTTTTGTCTAAACTCATATTGGGAACTTATTTTGTATTTGCCATCATCTTTTATCATTATTCCTTCAGCAAGAGCTAATTGATCATATCTATAAAAAGACGAATTAAGTTTTTTACCAAGTTCATCTAAAAGTTTTGAAATTGTAATTAATTCATTTTTTATTGTTTTATCAAGATCCTTACTACATCTGTCCATTTCAGCATAAATTCCTTCTATTAGGAATAATCGCTGATATGCAAGTAAACAGCCAAGGGCATAAAGAGTACTGTAGGTAAGATAACCGTCTTTTTGTTCTCTCCTTAAAGTTTCTTCTAAGGCGTCCTCATATAGAAAATTGTGGAATCGGAACCAGACAGAAGAAAGGATTTCCTCAAACTGAATTAAATGACGTTGTGTCAAATCAAAAACGTGTTTGTCTTTTTCTTTTCTCTCTGCTTCTTTAATTTCCCTTTGTCTTTCACTGTTTTCATGGATAGTACTTAAAAATTTTAATCTATTTTCCAAAAAGAAGAAAATAATAGGAGTCACCAGACTTGCCGTGACACCTTGAAAAGGTTTAGATTCCATATATTCCCATATTTGAGTAACAGTACTGTTGCCAGAATCATCAGAAGTTTTGTATATACTAAACAAAATAATATTTAAAATTATTAGCAAAAGAAAAAGAATTCCTATCCAAAGATTTAATTCTTTGATTGTAGATTTTCTCCTTTTCTCAACATTGCTGGAATTTTCTTCAGACATGCTTAATCAAAATCAGCATCCTTTATTGATTTTATGGGACATGAATAAAAAAAACAGATAACAATTTCCTCTTGAATCATGAGGTTTGTTACAATAGGCGTTTTAAAGCTAGATTGATATCCATGAGAATTTTGTCATCAATTTTGAATATGTAATTAATTTGTGTGTTTCAGGAATCAAGGGCGTACATGATTCAAATTCTACAGTAAACAGCCAAATAATTAATTCCATAGAAAGATTATTCTTCATAGGTAATAAATCATTTTTATAACAACAATTATTTGAAACTTATACCAATTGACTTCTTTCCAAAAACCCAGGATTCGATTTAACTATAAAGTTCAAAATGAAATTAATAACATAAGATATTATAGAAACCATCAATTTGGACTCGAAATCCCTAAAAAATCAAAAAACCACGTAATTATTGCCACATGGAACATTGCAAATTTGGGCCTTCAAAAAAGAAGGGATGAAGATTATCAGATTTTAGCAGAAATCATTAGTTGGTTTGACATTATAGGAATTCAAGAGGTCCACGAAAATTTAAAGGGGTTACAAAAAATTATGAGTTTTTTGCCTCCCTCTTATGGTGTAAAATTTAATGATAGAGCAGGAAATAGAGAAAGATTAGCGTTTTTGTATGATCAAAAAAAAGTTCAGGAACTTGAAATGAGTGGAACAGTTGCAACCTCTTATGCAGAGATAAAGCACATTAAACTTCCCGGAATAAATCAAAAATTCAAAGGATTTGAAATAAACCCTCATTTTGTATCATTTCGAGTAGAGAATTCCAATTTCGTAATTGCAAATGCACACATATGTTTTAGAGAGGAAAAACAAGATGACCGAAATCGAAGAGATCTTGAAGCTTATGCTCTTGCAAGGTGGGCATCTATTAGACAAAAAAGTGTTTATAATGAATTTGATTTTTTCCTTGTTTCAGGAGATCTGAATCTTCCAAAAAATTTCCCCCAGGATCCAATTTACAAAGCCTTGAAAAAATACGGATTTCAAAGACCACAGCATTCTACTTTAGTAGCAGGGGATATTTCACGTGAATTTCATTATGACCAAATTTTTTTCTTTCCTGAACCTACAAATAAACGATTTACTGGTAAATCAGGCATATTTGATTTTGATCGAGTCATATTCCCATCCTTGTGGAAGAAGGTTGGTGGTAGTAGGAAGAATTTTCGTCATTATCTGAGATATTATATTTCTGACCATAGACCATCTTGGGCACAATTTAAAATTAGTTAACTAATGGTTAGGTAAGGTAATAATTTTTGAAAAAGATAGCTAAAATATCCTAAATGATTTAAAGGAATCTTTCATCAATATAAAATATGGGACAAAAGTGGTTATTTGCACCAAGAGTTTTTAAAAAGAGTAAGTTAGAGCCGTTGATTTCAAACTCAACTAAAATAATTCCAGGTTCTGAAAAGA
>JAOTYR010000013.1 GCA_029861785.1 Candidatus Nitrosopumilus sp. | reverse complement strand
AAACAAGGAAAGAGTAAACAAAATTGAAAATCCAAAAAAACCTATCAAAACAATTGAAAAAAGAGACTATAGAATTCAACAAACTAAAACAAACCCGAGAGAAAGTAGATTTACAAATAAAAAACCAAAAAAAGAAAATAAAAGAGGATCAGGAAAAGATAAAAAAACAGATCAAAGAAAAAACAAAGAAGATTAGAAAGATCACCCCAAAAAATTCTTTAAAATCACCAAAAAGTACTAAAATCTCAAAAAACAAAAAATAGGTACAATTCCATTTAGAGTTTCTTTGACTGTTTCGCTCACACATGGCTTTGAATCATTTTTGATTTTGAAAGTGATTCAAATAGCATTCATTTTTTAATAGTTAAACAACAAGGTCATTAGTTGTCAGAATACCATCTTGGAAAATGGGATTTATCTAAAATCACCAAAGATTCTAACAGTCCTCAATTTCAAAAAAAAATAAAAGAAATTCAGCTAATCTCTAAAAAATTTGAAAAAATCAAGTCCCATCTTGATCCTAAAATGTCCTCAAAAAAATTTATGAGAATCATTCAAGATATTGAGAGCATTTCTGAAAAAATGAGTCTGGTTGGAGGATTTGCATCCTTATCTTATTCGGCAAATACGCAATCAGATGAGGCAACATCCTTACTGACAATGATGTCAAAGCTTGGCTCAGATATTTCTAACAACATTTTATTTTTTGATTTATGGTGGAAAAATCAAATTGATGAAAAAAATGCCAATAGATTGATAAAAGAATCAGGAGAGCTTGCAGGATATCTAAAACACAAACGGCTTATCGCAAAGTATTCCTTAACTGAACCTGAAGAAAAAATAATTAATACACTTGACGTCACAGGAATTTCGGCACTTGTAAAACTATACGATAAAATTACTAATGCTTTTGAGTACAAATTGAAAGTAGGAAATAAAATAAAAAAGCTAACCCGTGAAGAGTTAACTAATTTTGTGAGAAGCAACAATGCAAAAGCCAGAGAAGATGCCTACAAAACATTATTCAAGAAATATCATGAGAACAAGGGAGTGGTAGGAGAAATTTATCAAAATATTGTTCTTAACTGGAAATACGAAGGAGTGGACATAAGAGGATACCAAAGTCCGATATCTATGAGAAATATCGGAAATGATGTGGACGATAAAACAATAGAATCCTTATTGCAAGTTTGCAGAAAAAACACAGATGTATTTCAAAAATTCTTTATCCAAAAAGCAAAGATGCTGAACATGAAAAAACTTCGACGATATGATATCTATGCTCCTGCTGCCTCAAAACTTAAAGAAAAAAACTATTCTTATGGAAAATCCGTCAGACTTGTTTTTGATTCCTTGAGTAAATTTAGTCCAAAACTGGAAAATTTTGCAAGAAGAGTCTTTGACGAGCACCACATTGATTCATCTGTTCGCCAAGGAAAGAGAGACGGGGCATTTTGCAGTACTCTCACTCCAAAACTCACTCCTTTTGTTTTGGTTAATTTTACTGGAAAATCAAGAGATGTTTTTACTCTTGCACATGAATTAGGTCATGCAGTGCACAGTATGGCTGCCCAAAATAGGTCTATCTTGGTTCATGATGCGCCCTTGCCTTTAGCTGAAACTGCGTCAACTTTTTCTGAACTTTTATTGTATGATAATATTTCAAATGAAATAACTGACAATGAAAAAAAGATAATGTTATCAGAGAAAATCGATGACTTGTATGCTACAATTATGAGACAGTCATTTTTTACAATGTTTGAAAAGGAAGCTCATGAACAGATCGGAACAGGTACAACTATTGATGAAATCTCCAATACTTATTTAAAAAACCTGAAAGAACAGTTTGGAAATTCTATCACTCTTTCAGAAGATTTTGCAATAGAATGGTGTTGTATTCCTCATTTTTATCATACTCCGTTTTACTGTTATGCATATTCTTTTGGAAACTTGCTTGCACTATCATTGTTTCAAAGATACAAAAAAGAAGGCAATGACTTTGCTCCAGCGTATCTTAGCATCCTCTCAGCTGGAGGCTCAGAAAAGCCAGAAACTTTGTTAAATGAATATGGACTAGACATTAGATCTCCAAAATTCTGGCAAGATGGATTCAATTACATCAAAACACAAGTAAAAGAACTAGATTCAATCACATAAATTTTTTTAATTAATGGGGCTGACAGCCCAACGCATGGGCTGCCAGCTTGTTCCCCGAACGGTTTGAATTCGATGTCATTTTTAAAAAATTAATCAATGGATTTAAACCTTTGAAAATAAGTTATGACAAATCTTATTTTTTTGGGTTTATTTTTCTAACTGTGCCTGCCAAAATTCCAATTGTGAGCCCCAGTTGATAAAGAAAATACAATAAGACCTCAAAGGAACTTGGGGTAAGATCAGTGAATCGACTTAATCCGGTTAACAATAAAATTAGAAGGCTAAAAAAGAGAACAAACCCCTTTATGATTCCACGAAGATGAGTCATTTTCAATAAGACCAAAGTCATTATAGTTACCGAAATTGCAAGTACTGCCAAAAATCCAGTATTCACTCCAAAAATTAAAAAGATTATTGATGCCAATTCTTCTGTACTTGCAGCTTGAGGAATTGATGAAAAGTCAATTTTCTCAGGAGATGCAAAACGCGGAACACTCAAGATAGCATTTGCAAGAAATAATACAAATAAAGAGAACGACACTTTTTTTACATTTTTTTGTAATCTAGGAAATCTAACTAGCATGGCACGACCCAGAATTATTCCTTGCAACATACCAATTCCAAAAGCACTCAGAATAGCAACTAGTGAAAATATAGGATCTTGAAAAATGTCTACAAGAAAAGGAATTAATGCCATTATTAGTAACTGACCACTTTAAAGATAATATTAGTTAGAAGATAGATAGTTGTTTCAAGATTACCAAAAAATTTTATCTATTGATGGTCCAAGATTTATGAACTTGGAGTAAATTTAATAATTTCGTATCTTGAGAAGCAATCTATGCAAAAAATAATAATAATTTTAGCAATAGGCATATTAGCAGTCACAGTAAATTACGCACATTCACAGGATGCAAGTTTAGCAACATTTCAAGAAACAGCCCAAGTAATAGTAGATAAAAGATCACAAAATATTACAGCCTCTATATCACTTCAAACTACGAGCATTCAAGAGATAAAGATCCCAGCAGATCTCGAAAGAAAGATCAGAGAACACGAGAGGATAACTTCCATAATAGTTACAAATCAGGAACAATGTATTCTTGGAGTTAAGGACAATTCATGTATCATGGTCAATTTAATAAGAGACCCTTCTGACAAGGGAATATTAGAAATTCAAGATTCTGCAAAAAAGATATCTGAATTATTCATCGAGGAGATAAATCAAACCTTTGATACAAATGCTCAATTTCATTCTATTTTTGTTCACAGTGAAGATCAAATCAATAAAGATTTGGAAACTTCAGGAGCAGTTTCAGGAAGAGGGATAGTTTCAGCAGTGTATACTATGCCTATGGAAGATACTAGCTCAATGTATGAAAAAATTTCAGGAATTTTAATTCCTAAGATTATTAGAGATTCCGGAGGATTTTACGAAACTGCAAAAAAACTATCGTCTGAGGAAAGTGCTAGAGTAACATTTTCCATTATTCCTTTTGACAATAACTCATTACTTCAGTTGAAGTTATCTGTAAATTATCCCCAGGCTGCATTAAATTTGGTTGAGCTAGATCCCTTGGAATTTCTTGGAACAGATGAATTGAAGCGATCCGATTATTTCTCATCAGGGTTTTACCCATTAAATTCAATATTTCAGATTGTAATACTATCTACAGAGCCCAACACCATTTCAGATGTGAGAGGATCCATGATACCTACACAAATAATAGATGAGGAAAAGATTCCAACTCAAATTAATAAAAAAGGATGGATTTTTGATCCCGAAGAAGGAGAGAGAATTCAAGGAAAATTCATTTTTGGTGAGGAACCATCGATTTATGAAAATGATCTAATGTTTTCCCTAGGCAAGGCTAGCACGATTACTAATACAGCAACAACTCTTGATGAATCGTTAATAATTTTAGCAATAATAATCATTGGTGGTATTGGAGCAACTGTATTTTTCTTAAAAGGATATAAAAAATAATTAAAGCAATAATACAGCCGCTGCAAAGACCGTTGTCCACTTTCCGTCTTTATCACCTTTAGTGCTTTGAGTAATGTTTTGTGTTTTGTAAATCTGTCCTGAGATTGTCCATTGTTGTCGTTTTTCATCCCAGCTCTTATCAATATCAAATGGAATTCCAAGAGATGAGGCAAGCATTTGAGCGGCAATATCTTCTGCGTAATCTCCTGCTTGAATTTGATTTTGTCCAAAAGATTCGTATTCTGAGAGATAGCCATATCGATTTGGATCCTTGGGTCTAGCAATCCCAACAGATGCAGAGCACATTCTATGAGGTTCATTAGTTTGGTTTTTTGAATAAATTGTAAATAAAATCTGTCCAGGACTGATTTGTTTTAATCCTTCATTTCTTGAAACTAACTTTGCATGAGGAGGAAAAATACTTGATATTAAGACAAGATTAGTCCCAGCAATACCTGCATCTCTTAGAGCAAATTCAAAACTGGTTAGACGATCTTCATGAACGCCTTTTCCTTTGGTAAGAAATAATTTTTTGGCAACTAAATCTAACAATTCTTTCCTTGCTGAATTAACTTACTATTTATACTTTAAATTAATTTTTTTGATTTTAATTTTTTATGTATCTATTGAAAAATGGAAAATGATTTTGACATCCAAAAGATCATTAATGTAAAAATTATTTTTTTTTAGATTTCCTTTTTCTTTTATCTTCTTCTTTTGGTTGCTGGGTCAGAAATATCCATCCAAAAAAACCACCCAATGACAAATTGATTACACCCATAAAGGTGATTAGTAAAGAAGAGTCCGAAGATAGGCTTGGAGCAACTGTCAGGCCTATCACTATTCCAAGGATACCAGTTCCAAAAAACATCATCATCAGCACTTTTAGTCGTGATGGACTGATGTATTTCATTAACAAATTTTTAGTATTTGGCAACATTATAAATTGACTGCTGGCGAGAAGGAATCATTTCCCTTATGGGAAATTAAGATTTAATTCTAAAACTAGACTTCTGGTAACATTTTAAACCTTCAATTTTTGTATTTTATTTTGTGCCAATGTAGCTCAGTCTGGCTAGAGCATTCGACTTGTAATCGAAAGGTCGTGGGTTCAGATCCCATCATTGGCTTTCTTTTACATTTTTTTGTGGTCAAACAATGTTTTGAAATTATTTTTTGGAAAGGATGAGAATTATGATAAAACATTCAAAATAGCTCCTGATTTTAACAGCAACCCACTATTTTTAACAATAATGATATTCTGCCCTGATGGGATTGTCAAGCTACCTGAATTGACTGTCACTACTGAATTATTTTGAATCATTACACTTGCAGGAGTGATTATGTCACTAGAAATTGTACAATCATGCGTTATTATCCAATCTCCAAAGTCAGGAGGTGAACAAAGGTCGGAAAGATCTGATGTTAATTTTGCAACATAGGCATCAAAATTACCACTATGAGTGGAGTTAAAACCACCTGAAGGTAAATCTATGGCAGATCCAGAATCAAAAGATTCCCCTACAAAAACCACATTACCAAAGATATCAAAAACTAGAGATGATACAAAGGCATTACTATTACCCAATGGAAAAAAGGTGGATGCCAATAAATCAGACAAGTCAGCATTAAATTTGGAGATCACACTACCAGAACCTGTTTCTTTGAAGGCATCAGTTGTTGTTGGAAAATCAGATGATCCTCTACCCCCAACAAAAATATTCCCAGAGGTGTCAACATCTAGGGTAACACCTAACTCAGAACTTTCATCACCCCCCAATAAAGTAGATGCCTCAAGATTACTCAAAGTAGAAGAGAGTTTTGAAACAAAGATATCTTTCCCATTTCCAATTTCATCCCACGCCCCAAAAGTAGTTGGATAATCTGTCGTAGAGTTCTGAGTTGAGCCAGTGATGTATATACTTCCAGAAGGAGCTACTGCAATATCCCCCGCTCGATCTTCTGATACACCACCTATAAGAGTAGAATTTATGAATTGAGTAAGATTTGGATTTAATTTTGATACAAAAATGTCCCAACTGCCAACTATATCTTCAGAATAAGCACCTGAGGTGGTTGGGAAATTATCTACATTTTCATTTGTTAAAGTTTCACCTATCACAATGACATTAAATGAAGAATCTAAAGCAATTCCTTTAACAGAATCAGATGCATCATTACCTAAATAAGTTGAACTCAAAAGTTGGGTTAGATCTGTATTAAATCTAGCAACAAAGCCATCTTCATCATTATTTATACAATCCACGGTACAACTAGTAACTGGAAAGTCAATAGGAGCATCATCTGTTTTTCCTACGATGTAAACATCGTTTGTTCCATTCACTAGAATATCAAAAGATTCCTCATCGTTTCCCCCTCCAATAAAAGTAGATGCCATAAGAGAGGACAGGTCAGGACTAAATTTGGATACAAAAACATCTTTTTTACCACTACCTCCATTATGGGTCACATCATATGCCCCAATAGTTGTAGGCAGATTTGATTCATTAGAACCTGTTTCTTTTGTCTCACCAGTAATGTATACAAGCCCAGAGTTATCCAAATCAATTGCAGTACCAATATCAGTTCCTGTTCCTCCAAAAAAGGTAGATGCCAATAATTGAGACAAATCAGGACTAAATTTTGAAATAAATACATCAGTTGCACCATTGTTGGTTTCATTTAATGCCCCTACAGTCACAGGGAAAGGAATTGAGCCCAAGTCAAATGTCTCTCCTACAACATACACATTGCCATCACCATCTAATGCCACATCATGGGCTTTGTCTCTGGATTCCCCTCCCAAATAAGTAGATGAAATCAGTGGGTCGATGAACAATTCATAATTTGTATTATAGCTGCCAACTTCGAAGCCATATTGATTAGAACTGTATTTCACGAATTGTACAGATACAAATTGTTTTTTTCCGTCAATTATTTGAAATGATTTAGGTTTTGAAAACTCTATTAATTTAGAAAATTTAGAATGGCCATGCAAAACTATTTTCTCGTTCTTGATTTGAAGATTAGAAATACCATCAACAGTCACTACTATATCTTCTACATTTGAACCAGGTTTTACATTGAAAGTTTTTTCTAAATTATTTCCATATGCTTGCAAATGGACATCAATTCCAGGCCATGCCTCAATAGTTTTTAGGGCAGCAAAGGTCGGCATATTTGTTTTCCACTCATCCTGAGAACCTTTAATGTAATTAATTATTGTTGGATGACCTTGTATTCCCTGAATTTGCATTTGTTTGTCAGAAAATATTTCTTTTATGACGTATTTCTTTTTAGATTTATCTGATTCCAGCACATACGTAATGCCATAGTCTGTCACATACACATTACCAACAAATGTATTTGCATAAAATTTTATGGCAGGATCAACATGATCCATATTTTGAATAAATGATATTGAAAGTTTATCAATATTTTGATTTATTAAATTTAGATAACTGGCATTGTTTTCTGTGAAAGTTGAGGCAGAGTCTTTGGAGTTTTCAGAAGTTACAGGAAGTAATTTTGACAAAGTAGGACTTTGTGGAGATAAATAATTTGCGGTGTTTGAATCCACGGCATCTATGTCTTGAATGAAAAATACAAAAACTGTAAGAGTCAAGATAAGAAAAGAAAATTTAACTGATTGTTTCAACAAATACACAGGTCATAGAGGATATTTAAAATATTCAACTAATTTCTATTCCATTTTTCTAAGATGTTCAAATATGATTTTCAAAAAAAAGTATACCTATTCTCAAAATATGGAAAATTTTTAACATCAAATATTGGAGAGTATCTTTTTAAATTTTATAAACTCAATTATGTTTCAAAGGGAATTTAAATTCTAATTATTTTTATTTTTCTAAAAATGTAACTTTTGATTATTACAAAATTTAAGAGGTGAATTGGCATCAATATTCCAAGAATGGTACAATTTAAAAAAGAAGAACTTGTTTGCATCTAGAAATAATCACGAGGTCTATATGGTTGGCGTAGAAATTTTTTTAAATTTACATACTTTCTTGACCAGAAAGAATGGTGTGAACAAACACTCCACCTTTATCGGTGGTAATCTCAAAATGAATGTCTCTAGCTATTTTGATGCTCTGATCAAGTTCTAAAACTATTGTTGCTTTTTGTCCTGGTTTTAATTCAGGGATTTTTCCTTCGATTGTATCAGCAGGGGCATTTTGATTACCATTTTTCACCATTGCGTATTCTTTCTGATTTAATGGAGTATCCATTGAATAAGGAGTCATTTGATATTTTGGTCTCATTTCTTGATAAGAGTAAATGATTTTACCCAACTTTACCTGTTTTAATGTAATTTTTTCTGCACTATTATTTTGAACATAAACACCAATTCGCTCTCCACGATTAATCCCATCAGGAAATTTATTTCCATGCCAATAAGATTTTGAGTTGGAGATCACACCATCGTGATAAATTATGGAATCATTATCAGTAGCATCATATCCTAAAAATAATATTGTTTCAACACCTGACAGATTACTTGCTTGAACAGAATTCAAATATCCCTGAGACAAAACAAAATTAATCCCACCTCCCAGTGCAGCTGCAATTACTAATATCATTATTACAAAACTTGCAGAGAATTCACGTTTTGCAATCATTTTTTTGATTTTCTTAAATTTTTTTTCCAGAGTATAATTTCTAAAATTCTTAGTTAATTGAGTTATATTTTGTTCATTATGAACAAAAAAAATCAAATTATACTATCTCAAATCTCACTAACAGTTTTTATGTGTAAATCAAGCCTATCTTAATTTTCAAATAGTGTAACAAATTCATATGACAAAATTCTCTTTACATTATTCTTCAAAAATAATCAATTTTGATGAGTTGGCAAGCCATCTTAAATTTGAGTTTACGCATTAACAATAGGATTAAGTATCCTTTGAATAGTAGCAAAGAAAGATGAGCTCTGAGGAAAATAGATCAACTGGGGTAGACATTGAAGAAAAAATAGGGGATAAAGAAATTCCCAATCTCCAAGAGGTCTCAACTAATGATTCTCTAAATAAGAAAACGACATCCACAGGAATGATGGTTGTTCTTTTAGCAGTGGTTGCAGTCGCTGCTTTTTTTGCAGGATCTTACTTTTCAAATTTAGATTCAGATACGGTCACCAAGGAAGAATTTGAAGATGCAATAACAAGACTAGAATCAAAAATAGGAAGTGCTCAAGGACCTGTACCTACACAGCCATTGCAACCAACAAAGATTTCCGTAGATGATGATCCAATCAGAGGAGATCCAAATGCCCCAATTACGATCGTGGAGTTTTCTGATTTCCAATGCCCTTTTTGTGCAAGATTTCATGTGCAAACACTACCCTTGCTTCTTGAAGAATACATAGACAAAGGAAAAGTAAACCTTGTTTACAGAGACTTTCCAATTCAAAGTATCCATCCAAATGCTTTACCAGCAGCAGTAGCTGCCGAGTGCGCTGATGAGCAAGGAAAATATTGGGAATATCACGACACTTTATTTGAAAAACAGAGTGGTTGGAGCAGGGCAGATAGCGATACAGTAATTTCAACGTTTAGTCAATATGCATCAGATATTGGTTTGGATCAGCAGCAATTTGATTCATGTCTTGATGCTGGAAAATATTTAGAAGAAGTACAAAACGATCTCTCTGATGGAAGAGACTATGACATTACAGGAACTCCAGGTTTCTTTATTGGGAATGACGATATTGGTTTTGTAAAAATAAATGGAGCTCAACCATTTGATTCGTTCAAAAAAATAATTGATGCACAGCTAGATACCTAAGAAATAACAAGCGTTTATTAGACCTAAACTGTTATCTTCAATTATCGGAATAATGACGAGTAGGCAATGAGCTTTTTCGTCGTTGCTTAAGAGAAGAAAAATAATGACAGAATTTAAAGAATTAGGACTTAAAGAAGAAATTTTAAAGGCATTAGATGATCAGGGGTTTAAAGAAGCCTTCCCAATTCAGGTAGCATGCATTCCTGTTTTGCTTTCTAATCGAGATGTTATTGGACAAGCACACACAGGATCTGGTAAAACTGCAGCCTTTGCCTTGTCAATGTTGCAACAAATAGTTCCAAAGAAAGGAATTCAAGCCCTGGTAATTGCTCCAACAAGAGAACTTGCAATGCAAATATCTGAAGAGACGAAAAAATTTGCAAAATACACAGGGATAAAAACGGCCACAGTGTATGGAGGTCAAGGAATGGGAATTCAACTCGATGCCCTAGATAGAGGAGTAGAAATTGTTGTAGCAACTCCAGGAAGACTGATTGATCATCTTAAACGAGGATCTATTGAGCTAAGAAATGTAGAACACATAGTCTTAGATGAGGCAGATACTATGCTAGATATGGGATTCATTGATGATATTCAATTTATTCTTGATTTAGCTCCAGAAGAGAGAACCATGTCGTTGTTTTCTGCAACAATGCCAACTGAAATTCTCCGATTATCAGAAGAGTACCTAACAAATCCAAAACAATTTCTTTTGGATGCCGATGATCTTAGTGGTGAGGGAATAGACCAAGCATATCTGGTAATAAAGGACCGGGATAAATTTGGTCATTTGGTTGATTTTATAAAAAAAGTGAAGGGGCAGGTAATCATTTTTTGTTCAACAAAATATAGAACTAGAGACGTGGCAAAATATCTTCATCAAGAAAAATTTGATGCAGTGGCAATTGAGGGAGACATGTCTCAGCATAGACGAGAGCAATCCATGGCAAAATTCAGATCTGGAAAAGCCGACATCCTTGTAGCAACAGATGTTGCATCAAGAGGAATCGATGTTCCAAGAGTAGAGCTTGTGATTAATTATGACATTCCAAATCAAGACATGGTTTATTTCCACAGAATAGGCAGAACCGCGCGAGCTGGAGCAAAGGGAAGAGCCATAACCTTTGTATCATATTCATCTGTAGGAGATTGGAATCTAATTAAACGTCAAATTAAAACAGATTTAAAAGATTTGAATAAAGAAATGGGAATAGAAATTAAAATTCCCGATCCACTCAAAAGACAAATACCTTCTAGAAGATATGGAGGAACAGAAAGGTCGAGTTATTCTAGAGGCTCACGGTCAGGAGGATATGGAAGGTCCAGAGGAGGATCCGATGACAGAGGAAGGAGCAAAAAAAGATACGGTGACCGTGGTGGAAGTAATCAGTACGGTGGACGAAGTAGATGGTAATTTAAAACCAAGAGAAATTCCACCTGTATCAAAATTAAGATAACCTTATACAAAAAAAAGTAAACGCAAATAAATTTTTCAGCAGAATTAGGATGTACTAGAATAAAAAAAAATGCACAAAATATTTGAAAAGATTGGAACCGCAAAAATACGGTTTTGCATGTGAATGTTTGCAATCATGTATAGAAAAATGAATTTTTTGGAAATGATAAGAATTTGGAAAACCTACGAATAATCATAATTATCAATAATTTCAAAGCTTTTTTCATGTTCTGGGTCAATTATCTTTAGATGATAAAGAATGCGTTTTTGATGAGACAAGTAAGAAATTATTAAAATGTGGTGTTATTAACATATCTGTCTTGTAACAACAATTTTATGACACATAGACAAACTTAAAAATAAATTATTCAGTGATATTTCACTATGAATGATAATTGGAGTATCTCATGACTGGAATGTGTCATAAATGCCAGAAATCTGGCATTGAAACTATGAAAACTACTGTTCTTATTAGTGAAATAGGCTCAGTTGATATTCCACTGTGCAAAAATTGCAGAAATAATTGACAAAATCATAATAAAGACTTTTTATTGAAAGTTGATAAAAAGCAGAATCGCCACACCCTACTTGGTAGGTAATAAAGAGGATAAAACTCCAAGAAAACTAATGTGTAACAAAAAGAAATGACACTGTCTGTTCAAGATACACAAGCTTAGGAATAAAACTCAATTTTTGTAAAAAATTATAACATGAAAATCTCACAGCTTGTAATACTTTCAGTCGTATTGAGTATTACTTTACATTCTGCATATGGTCAAGTTGCAAGCTCAATTACAGTTAACACGGACAAGATTCACTATTCAGATGGAGACATAATTTACATATCTGGCAGTGTAAGTGAAATTCTTTTTGGAGAAGACATTAACTTGATGGTTCTTGCACCAAATGGTAATTTGATATCAATTGACAAGCTAATTGTTGATTCAAACAAAATATTTCAAACGGAATTAACCTATGCAAGTGAGTTGATAAAATCTTCTGGAACATATACAATTCTGGCAATATATGGTTCTGACAATACAATGAGCAATACTACATTTTCCTTCGATTCAATAAGTAAAGCAACTAATCAAGATGCACCAGAAAAAGAGATTCAATTAAAGTTTGATTTCATAGATACTTACAAAAAAGTCATTTTAGAACATATCGACTATAAAATTACTGTGTCAAAAAATGGTGCGGATATTTTTGGACCTATTCCATTAACTCATGCTTCTGTGGGCAAAATATCAATTCCAATGACACTTGGTAGTGGGCAATCATACGATATCTTAATTGAAGTACACGGGATTTTGTTTAAGAAAATCCCTACAGAAAAATTCTCTTTTAGCATAATGCCTGAAAGTGAAATTATCCATTCGCAAATTGCCCCTAATAGTACTCTAAAAATTAAGTTAGCAATAAACCAAAATCCGTCTGGCGAATCACAAATAATTCCTGAATGGCTTAAAAATAATGCAAAGTGGTGGGCAAATGGACTAATTGATGATGATACTTTTGTTCAAGGAACACAATATATGATTAGGGAGAAAATTGTAGATATTTCAAATATGCCATACCCTGCAACATGGATGGATAAAAGCATCCCTGAATGGATTAAAAATAATGCAAGTTGGTGGGCCGATGATTTGATTCCCGAATCAGAATATATCAAAGGAATAAAATATCTTGTTGAAAAAGGCGTAATTCAAGTTTGATTAATTTCTAGTAATATTATTGAAAAAAAATATTAGTATTATAGACAGCCATTTGAGGGTTAATTTAACTAGCATGATGTAATGAATCACAGAATCATCATTTATTTTGAAATCTTTGAATTATTGTAGTAATTCTCAATACTTGAAGACAAATTTAATACACTTTTGGAGTTTGGTAATTCTATAAAATGCTAGGGGAGGGTTAACGATCTTATCGACTTTCATAAAAAATAGAATGTCTCCCTCTTATGTGACAAATCAGTTGGGCGGTCTTGAAGAGGTCTAAGAGCAGACATTGCCCCAATTCTTTAAGATGATAATCAAATTCATCAATTTTTGATATTTTGAGACCTAAAACGAGTCTTGAACATGGAACAGCTAATCTAGATTAGCACTTTCATAAGCCTATTAATGTATTTTTTTTTTATGACAGTAATGACTTTAGACAACACGCACAAACTTTTGGCAGGAACTTTAGCTCTAGTTCTTGTTACAGGACTTGCAATCCCAGCCTATGCAGATCGTATCTGTTCAGCCAAGGGAGACAGCGTTACAAGTGATACAGAATTATTTGCTTCAGCTACCTTCCAGGTTGATGGAGATATGCTTTATGTTACTTTAAACAATACATCCGATCTTGATGTTGTCATTCAATCAAATATCTTGACTGCAGTTTTCTGGGACAATGATTCCTTTGGGGATACGTTGACTCCAGTAAGTGCTACTTTACCTAATGGCAGTCAAGTACATTTTGACACTCCTGTTATCAACGTAGGAGGAGAATGGGCATATGAATCAGGGAATTCAATTGGACCAAATGGAACAGATAACGGCATTGGCAGTGCCGGATTTGGTATTTTTGGACAATTTAATTTTCCTGGATCTGACCTTGATGGTCCTTCTGCAGTAAATGGCATAAATTATGGAATAACATCAGATGGTGATGATATGACCTCAGGCCAGAAAGCAGTGACTGGGGACAGACCATTAATTCAAAACGAAGTTGTTTTCAAATTTTCTGGAGCAACAAATTTTGACGAGACACAGGTTGATAACGTAAACTTCCAGTATGGTACCGCACTTGATGATTCAAATATCGAGAGCCAGTGTGAAGATGCACCAGATGGTCCAATATCAGAACCACAGGTACCAGGTCCTACTGTAGCAGGTGAACTACTCTCAATTGATAGTACAGCACTGTTCCTAGCAGGAATCCAGTCCATGACAGTATGGATGGTACCAGCAGTTGCAGGACTTGCAGGCGCAGGAGTATATCTAGTAAAGTATAGAGCCCACAGAGATTAATTCTCTTTTTTCTATTTTATTTTTCTAAATTCAAAAATTTCAAATCTAGATCATTACTTTAGTCATGTTGCAGTTTTTGTGCCTACGGAGAGTGGACTTTTTATCGACTGTCTGTAAAAAGCCTCCCTCGCAGGCACAGATTTTGTACATTAACTAAAGACATAACATGAGTTTGTTTGTTGAAAAATAATATGCTATAACATGGAACAGCTAATCTAGATTAGCTCTTTCATAAGCCTATTAATGTATTTTTTTTTAAAGACAATAATGACAATAGGCAACACACACAAACTTTTAGCAGGAACTTTAGCTCTTGTTCTTGTTACAGGACTTGTTAGCCCCGCATATGCAGATGATAATCAGGTTGTATTTTCTTCCGTTATCGTAGACTTTTTGGGATGTGATGACCTTGTTGACCAAACAGAGTGTTTCTGGAAGGCAACAGGTACTGGGAATCAAACATCTGGTGCAAGTCATCTTACTTTTGGTATTGAGACTTGCTTAGAAGATCTTGAAAGTTGGACACCAACTGATGGACAAGATGGAGTTGATACAGTTGAAATAGGTCTAGATCCCACAACCAATGTAACTGGAATAAAATGGAATTTTGATTTCGATTTTAAGGAGCCAGATCAGATGGTTACAATGGGTGTCCTTTTGAATGTCAACGCAACTGAAATTGACTTGGTCGATATTGCAGTAAAAGCTGGAAATGAGAATGAGTTTGGCGTAATTAATGGCCCAACTTGTGTACCTCCAGATGGTCCAACACCTGAACCACAGGTACCAGGCCCTACAGTAGCAGGCGAACTACTCTCAATTGATAGTACAGCACTGTTCCTAGCAGGAATTCAGTCCATGACAGTATGGATGGTACCAGCAGTTGCAGGACTTGCAGGCGCAGGAGTATATCTAGTAAAGTATAGAGCCCACAGAGATTAATTCTCTTTTCTTTTTGTTTTGCAAAAAATTTAATACTATTTTTTCAGAGTATTATAATTTTTAATAACTGATTCAACACAAATTTTGTCAGTACATCTAAGGAATGTTACACCTGAGTGAATTTTAGAAATCATTCATTATGCCGAGTATGGATGTAAATGATTTCCTTGATTTTTATTTATTTTTCAAACAACAAGAGTAAATATCGTAATTGGAAAATCCTGGCAATAACTCATAAATACATACGGTTTCCCTATGTAATTCAAGATAGTAATGCATATGGGATTCATTTTGTTAAATTGTGATCTTGGGGCAGAAGAATACATTGTAGATGAATTAAAACAAATGTCTAATGTAAGTAACGCATATCTTACTTTTGGCGCATACGATGTTATAGCCGAAGTGCATACTGAGAATCAAGACGATTTTGAAAAAGCCGTTTCAACAATACGAAAGCTATCTAGAGTTGTTAGTACTATGACACTAAATGTGATCAATCCAGAATAATTGTTATAGACTAGGTTATCAGATAAATTTTTGTAAAAACTGTCTAGATTTGTGAAGTCAGTTTACGTCGATAAACTGATTAATTTAACTCATTTTTGGCGTCTTGGAACAAAACACCAAGCACTTAAAATTTGAAATGATTTATTGGGGGGAAATAGAAATTTTAGTTGGTTGGATTCATCGCAGCAGCTCTGTCTTTTACTTTTTGATCAACTGGGGCCACTATGAAATCTCCTTCTTGGGCATTACATTGACCAATATTAACTGCAAAGCCATCTACTGTTTCACCGATACAGCCAGCTTCGGTAACTGCGATTATTTCTACTCTTTCCATCACCTCTTCTGGTGCAGTATAGAACATCAAATATCCAAATAATGCTAGTCCAATGGCTGCAAGAATGCCAGATACTATCAGCAGTGATTTTTTATCAGATGATTTTTGTGACATTGATTTTATTCTGGGTAATTCCATAATATTTGTTTGTTGATTTTCTAAAAAAGGATTATAGTTATTTTTTTGAATGCACCAGAAAAGACCTATTTTTTAATTTTCATGTGATTCTGTAGATCATTTTTCCTGGTAACTTTTTTATTTTACTACAGTTACTGGAGGTTTTGCCTTGTGTAATACAAAATTGGATGTACTTCCAAAAAATAGTTCTTTTGGAAATCCCATTCCTCTGGAACCTATAACAATTTGATCAATCTTGTTTGCAGGATTATTAGCAAATGTGGTTAAATCAATACCTGAAGTATGACCTCCAATAACAATTCCCTTAAATTCAATTTGATTTTTTTCTACTTTTCTCTTTGCAGCATTTATTAACGCTTTTGCTCCCTTTTTCCATTTTTTCTCTGGGAGTATAGGTGTACGAACAGCAGAAAATGCACTAAAACTAGTATCACTATGAACACCAATAATCATAGCATCTGATTGTTTTGCAAACGAAATTGCCTTATCTAATCCCCTTATGGAATTTTTGGAACCATCTAAACAAACCATTATTTTCTTATTACTCATATAGAATAGAAATTGTGCTTCCTATTTATTTCAAAAGAGGGTGTTGATTTTGAAAATAATCGTACTCCTTAATCCAATTTTTCATTCTCCCAAAAAACCCTAATTTTTATTTCTATAGTTTGTATAAAAAATTCGAACAAAATCTATGGGCGTATAATTGTTATAAGAGGCAATCTCTGTCTTATCAAAATGGAAAAAATAGACTATCAAGGGACTGTTTGGGCAATTAATCACAATAATCCAGAGCCACTAGTAAAGCATTCTCTTCACACCTTAGAACAATATGGTGTAAAAAAGGAAGACATTGTTTTGACAGATGCACCAGAAAATGTCAAAGTAGGAGCAATAGTAGTTGAAATTTGGCCTTACCATCTTGATGTGGCTAGAGTTAGAACAATTCGAAATGATTCCTTTATCAGTGGAACAGTAATGACAATCGAGTTAAAGCTAGACGAGGACGGAAACTATAGCGATTAGTTTTGAAAAAGAAAACCATACAAAATATAATTATTATATTAGTTGTCTCAGTAATAATTGCAAGTATTGTAAGTTATAATTATTCAGCAGAACAGACAAGACAAAAAGGATTTAGGTTTGGAAATGAATTAGAACAAATACAGACCGAAGTAAAAGAGTTACAAACTCAGTTTTATTCCAAAAAAACACAGTGGGAAGAAGGAACAATAACAAAGGACCAATTGTTTCAATACTATGAAATACATGTTAATCAATTTGAGGAGATTATTTCAAATTATGATAATTTAGTAGCCCCAGAATCCTTTCAATCAGCAGTAGATTTGTTAAAGTTATCTTCTCAGACCCAATTAGATAGCGACGTTCAGTTTATAGAGTGGATGAAAACAGAAGATGAATCTTTCAAGATCAGATCTGATTCCCAATATCAACAAGCATTAGAGTATGAAATGTCAGGGTTAGTAGAATTTTATTCGGCAAAAACTGGAGTCGAGCCTTAACTTCTTTATCAATATTTTTTGTATGGTAATTTGTTTGCCTAAATTCCAAAAATTAAATTAACATCTAATTATCTAAAAATTAAATCTGTCAAAATAAAACAATTATTTACAATCTCATTATAGATTTTTAGAATTGTGGTATCCATTTTGAAAAATCAGCAAGGTACAATGAAAAGACGAATTTCATTAAACATCTAAAAAAAATAACAATAATGATCGATTATGATATCTTAAAGAAGTTTCCTCAAGTAGAAACTAAACAGATTAAAGAATCTGCAAAATCGGTAAGATTTTCTGGTGTTTGAGGAGAAATATTTTTCCTAAAAGCTTAAAAAAACAATTGAAAAATATCAACTTTTGTAAAAAATCAAACATAGGTTTGTGGATAATTATCTTGATTTGGTTAATTAATGAACGTTAAATAATTTTGAAGCAGTCTTTACAATTTTTTCAGCATTGGAATCTAGCTCTGTTGACATCAAAAGAGACGAGTTCTCCATCGGGATGGTAATCATTATGACCTTTTTTCTCCTGGTTATTATGCTATCAATAGACCCTAAGGACTCATCAAGATCCTTGGTAATTTGAATTTCCAAGGCATGCTCAAGGCTAATTTTGTGGTCCTCCTCATCAACTAAAGGAGTTATTGTACTTTTGTAGCCTCCTGCAACCTGTCGTCCCATGTTATTAATGACTCCCGCAAAACGAACGCCCTTTTCATCCAATAGGGATTGACATTTTTTGTCTAAAATTTTGTTTTCATCAGGTTGTTGACGCATTGATTGTTTCCTTCTTATCGTTAGTTAAAAAGATGGTTCATTTTATATTTTTAGAATTATCCTTCTATTCAAATTTTTAAAAGTTCTAAAAAACCAATTCTTGGTACTTCTATGAATTAGGCAATGTCTTTTTTTGAAAATTAGTTTTAAATTTTTTAGCGATCCTTTTTTGATACAATAAGAATCATCCTATCATTACTAACATTAAGAAAGAAGCTCAGGTTTAATTGAATAAAATTTTCCTTAAAAACATGGAGCTAAAATACGGACTAATTGCCGTTCCTATCTTAATTGCAATCTTTGTAGTAGCGATTAGTAATGGCGGTCAATTTTTACCAGGATTAGATTCTCAGACACAAGAGATATCTGAACAAGTTCATACACAAGTAGCAGATGCAGAAGAACAAAAAGTTCGAGAATACACCCTTGTTATTGAAGCAACAGATATTCAAGTATCTGACAATGCAATATGGCATGCCTGGACATACAACGGAACTGTCCCTGCACCAACTCTCAAAGTCAATCAAGGAGAACTCCTAAGAGTACGAGTCATAAACAATCATAATTTGACTCATAGTTTTCATGCGCATTTGACAGACTATGACATGAAGCATGATGGTTCACCAGTTAATGTCTTAACGGGTGTTGGAGCAGGTTCAATGATTCCTCCTGGTGGTGAGTGGACATATGAGTACAATATGGATAGTTGGGGAACAACTTTCTTCCATGATCATGCATCCTCTGAGGGACATGGAATCAAAGATCATATTCTGCAAGGACTCTATGGAGCAATTATCGTTGAAAGAGATCCTCCCAAAACCTATGTTGATAGAGATATTGTCATCGTGATGGGCGAGATAGGGTTTGATGTTGAGCGAACTGCACCAGGACCAACACCTTACTTCATAATGAATGGTAAGGGAATGCCTGGAGGTGAGCATGCCTTAGGTCAAATATTTGAAGAGCAGGGAATTGAAGGTGTTGCAGCACAGTTCAACTATACAATGCCGGTTTACAAAGCAAAGGTTGGAGAAACGGTTCAATTTCACGTAATAAACCTTGGAGATGTAATACACTCATTCCATTTACATGGATTAGAGATGACATCCTCAGCAGTGCAGAGGGGAACTAACATTCAAGGAACTACAGTGCCTCTTGTTCAAGGAACACTTGAAACATTCATCGTCAAACCAGACAAGCCTGCAATGTGGTTGTATCATTGTCATGTCGTAAGCCATGCAGATGCTGGAATGATAGGTTTGTTCATAGTAGAAGAATAACCTTCTTTCTTTATTTTTTATAAAATATTTAAAAATCAATTTTTCCCATCTTGCCACTCTGATAATCGAGTATGGCTTGTTTGAGTTCTTCCTGAGTATTCATTACAAATGGACCATATCTTGCAACTGGCTCACCAAGTGGAATACCAGCTAACAAAAGAACATCTAAGGGTTTTGTGGCATTAGTGGTTGCAATTGCGATTTCATCACCATCTCTTTCAAAAAATACTGCTTGTTCTTTGTGAACTGGATATTGTTCCTTTCCAAACAAACCTTCGCCTTCTGCCACATATGCAAATGCATTGTACTCTTTTGGAACTTTTTGGGTTACTTTAACATCTTGCTGTAAAGTAAAATGAAGATACATTATTGAAGTTTTAGTATCAATTACTGCCTGTTTTCCCATGGATTCTCCTGCAATAACTTTAACTCTGGCTTTGCCATCATCACTTTGAGCAATTGGAATTTTGCTTGATGCAATATCTTGATAGCGTGGTTTTATCATCTTGTCTTTTTTTGGAAGATTAACCCAGAGTTGAAATCCGTGCAATTTTCCACCTTTCTGTGCAAATTCTGTTTCTGGCATTTCAGAGTGTATTACTCCAGAGCCGGCCGTCATCCATTGGACATCACCAGAGAAGAGTTTTCCTGAATTTCCCTGAGAATCTTTGTGCTCAAATGCGCCATCTATTACATAGGTAACTGTCTCAAAACCTCTGTGAGGATGGTCAGGTGCCCCTTTGACCTCACCTGCTGACAACTCGATTGGCCCCATTTCATCTAATAGTAAAAAGGGATCAAAATCTGCAACTCTGTAATTTGGGAATGATCTATGTACGATAAATCCTTCACCTTCAGTAGTGGTTTTTGCTGTAATTATTTGAGATATTGTCCGGTTCATTGCAGTTGTTTTTTCTTGAGAATCATTAAAATAATTACATATTTTGGCTATTTAATCATCAGCCTCTCAGATAAAAAAATGGATCAATTAATACCATAAACTTCTTTATCAAAATTAGTTGTATGTCATTTTCTTTATGTTAAATTCTTTGAATGGATTTAAGAATTTAAAAAAATTTGTACTAAATAAAAGTATTAAAGTATTGCAATGTTATTTTATCACTTTTGACTTTGTACCTCTAACAAAGCACAATCCAAACTGATCATCATACATTGAAAATGAATTTGCTCCTCAGTGGTATTGCCACAAGAATGACAGAAAAACTGATTTGCCTCTTTGCATATCTGGCAATTTTTGTTTACTTCTAATTTTGTCCCACAATTTCTACAAGAGTCAGTTTTCATGAGTTTTAAAGAAAATAAAGTGCATTTAAAGGAATTGAAAATTAGACAGCACTAATTAGCTACTTCTAATTTTTTCAAGACTTTATTCTTATTCCTTAGAATCAGAATAAATTAATTGTAAAGGTTCCTTCCCAAAAAATAATATTAATAAATTTAATTGCGATATCTAAGCTGTATTATTTCCTCATTGAAATCAATGTTAATCAAACATTCTTGAATATCTTTTACAGTCTCAAAATCTGTTTGATAGGTTTTCTTGTTTTTACAATCAATTGGGTCGCACCAATCCACACTTATTGCCACATCATAGGAGTAACTCTCTGTTTTTCTTGTTTCTGGCGAGGAATCTGATAATGGTTTTATTAAATCCATTATAACTTCATCGTTTGGGAAAGTTTCAAGTTCTTTTAAAACTTCATCTGAAACGTATTCGTATTTGTTATTAACATCATTATAATAAACATAATTAATCTTATCTGGGTTTGAATAGAACCATTTATGCTGCAATTTGTCATCGTATAGATAGTTTACCTCTTCTGGATTATAATATGATCCTGCATGATATTCCATTCTCTTAGCTTCTGGATTATAATATGATCCTGCTAAAGAATGTATGATTCTAAATTGGTCAATATTTCCTTCATTATAATAAAACGTTGAAGGTTCTACGTCTTCGGAATTTTCATAGTCAGTTCTTATTTTTTCATAACCATCTACATCATAATATTTTTCATCTTTTTGATCAATTAATGGATAACTATGTTGTTCTTTATTGATTACTACACTACCCAAACCAAAATTATTTATCCTTTGCTCAGATAAAGAAATCGGTATTGGCTCATTACATTCATCTATCTTGGTAACATTTTTTACAACAAGTGAGATATCATCAACCAAAGCAATTCCTCCTTTTGAATTAGAAATAGTGAATGTTGTTCCAACTGCAGATGAACTCATAATGTTTACGTTAATTTCACTTTCTTTTGGCTCAGTTGATGGTTCTTGAATTACAGTATTTCCATTACCAATTACGTTTACAGAATTGTCTCCTTTGCTTATTATTGTGCTATTAGAGGTTGAATCAGGTTCTGGGTTTTTTCCAATCTTAACTGGTCCTGCCTCCATAAAGTCTGCACCTGATACCATAAATGCTACTGTTACTGCTGCTATGAGAATAACTGTTCCAACAATGCCTCCCTTTGCGGGACCTTTCATATGGATACCAATGTAGACTAGGTAAAAAGTATGATAAAAAATTGAGCATCATATGGGAATTGAGATATAATCATATTTTCAATCTTCAACTATCTCCAACAAACAAACTTGCGTTATGT
>JAOTYR010000012.1 GCA_029861785.1 Candidatus Nitrosopumilus sp. | reverse complement strand
TACAGGTATCTATTTAAAAAATAGAAACGAAATGGTAGATGCTCAAGTCCAGATGATAAAAGAAATTGGAAAAAAAATCAAACTAAACTGTAAATCCCCGAAAGTCTTGATAATTTCAAATCCTGTAGATGTCTTGACCTACTTTTTTCAAAAGGAAACTAATTATTTACGAACAGATGTAATAGGAATTGCATCAGGTCTAGATTCTAGTAGATTTAGATATTTACTTTCTGAAAAAATTGGAATAAAAAAATCAGAAATAGCTGATGCCTTTGTTATAGGAGAACATGGAGACTCGATGGTCCCAATCTTCTCCAAAACCAAAATTAAAGGAAAAAATGTTCTTGAAATCATTAATCCTAAACAAAAAGAGAAAATTACAAAGGAAATCCGAGAATATTGGAAATCTCTAAGGAATTTAAAAAGCAGATCTCAATTTGGTATAGCCAAAATTACCTATGATGTAATTGAATCAATAATAAAAAAACAAACCCTATCTATTACCGCATCAATTATGCTTGAAGGAGAATTTGAAGAAAAAGATGTTTGCATGGGAGTTCCCATGAAAATTACATCTAAAGGAAACTTGGAAGTTAAATCAATAGATTTTGATGAATCTGAAAGAGAATTATTCAAAATGTCAGCTCAAACTATTCGAAAAAACATACAATCTGTTAAGAAATCATTGAACTAAGAAATTAAGTCCATATCCAATCAAATATGCTACCATGGCAGCAATTCCTCCAATAATTAGCGTATAAAATCCAGATTTTATTTTTGATTTTTTAACAATCTTTCCTTTGATCATTCCAACTAGAAAAAATGCTGATATCACAAATATGGTTGAAAAGATAAAGGCATCAGAATTAGGATCCATTCCCATTGCAACAAATATCATAAATGGCATTAGCGGAATTAATCCAATCAAATTAAACCCTACAAATGTACTAATTGAACTATCTAAGGGACATTTTGCATCTTCTATTAATCCTAATTCTTCTTTCATCATAGTATCAATCCAAACTTTTCGTCTAGATGTAATTATTCGAACTACTTCTTCAAGTAATTCGTCTTTGAATCCTTTCTTTGTGTAGATTTCTCTTATCTCATCTTTTTCTTGTTCTTCTAAATTCTCAATCTCCCATTCTTCCTGTTTTCGTTTCATTGCAATGTATTCATTTCTAGCTTTTGAAGCCTGATAATTTGCAGCTGCCATTGAAAAGCCATCTGCAAATAGATTAGCAAAACCTAGAATCAAAACAATCCCAGGAGATAGTGAAGCTCCTACCACACCTGCAACAATTGCAAAGGTTGTAACTGCACCGTCAATAGAACCATAAATGAAATCATCAAAGTGCCAATTCATGACTATGGATTAGAATTTTTTATTGATTAAATATACTCTCAATTTTTTAATCAACAACAGCTTTGATAATATCAGTTTTACTGATAATTCCTGCAATAGAACCATTTCCATCAAGTACAACTAATCCACTAACATTTTTTTCTAAAATTAATTTGCAGGCACTAGATATCTTTTCATTAAATTTAATCGAAACAATGCCTTTTGTCATTACTTCTCGTGCAAGAGAAATATCTCCAAAACCTTCTTTGGAAAGAAATCCTTTTCTGATTTGATCTGAAAACCCAAACCCTAAACCATCTTCTTCGCTACCTAACTCAATTGATATCCTAAACAGGTCTCTAAATGATATAATTCCTACAGCCTCTTCATTTTGATTTTTTACAACTATTCTAGATACTTTATTTTCAAGCATTTTTTTTACAACCTTGAATAATGGTGCAGCAGAATGGGTATACACATATTCATGTGTCATATAATCTACAACTTTTCTCTCTGAAGGGTGTTTTAGATAATATTTTACAAGATCAGTTTTTGTAAATATTCCCTTGATATTTTCTTCTGATCCAACGGTGAGCGAACTCACTCCTTTGTCAATCATCAATTTTGCAGATTCTTTTGGGGCTAATCCTTCTTCAATAAATAAAATTGGTCTCATTATCTTACTAATTGGAATTTCATCTAATCCTTGTTTGGTGGTCTCTGAAAAAAGGAATAATCCAATATCTTTTTCAGTGATAATTCCTACTGGGTTTCCAGATTCTACAACAATTAATCGACTTATTTTAAATTCTAATAATTTTTTGATAACATCCGATATTGTTGAATTTTTTAAAATGGTGATTGGTTTGTTACTAATTTCAGTAATAGACAACAAATATACGAAATTTAGTTTCTATAAAAAGATCTGCTTTAATTTTCGTTCCTGAATGTAAATCTAAGATTTTAATACTTAATATTCCAACATTGGAAATCATAGTCTTTTTATATATTTGAAGAATAGTTAAAATAATTATGGCAAAATTCAACAAAATCCTTGTTCCACTTGATGGTTCCAGCAACTCAGTTAGAGGATTAGATCGAGCTATTGAAATTGCAAAAGAAAGTAAGACTGAAATAACTGGATTCTATGTATTTCACTTGCCACTCTTAGCAGGGGTAAAATATACTCAAAAAATGAAAGATGAGGCACAGCAAAAAGCTGTAAAAGCAATTGGGCCAGCAATGAAACGTGCTCAAAAAGCAGGAGCCTCGTTCAAATACAAAACTGGAGGTGGCCATACTGGCTCTGAAATTGTCAAATTTGCTCAAAAGGGAAAATATGACATGATAGTTATTGGAGCAAGAGGAGTGGGTGGAGCTAAAGAAGCATTCCTTGGAAGCACCTCTAATTATGTAATGCATAAAACAAAGATTCCTGTTTTAGTGGTAAAATAAACACCAGTGGGAAATCCCACCATTTTTCTCAATTTATTATGGATTCATAATTTAAAATAAATCTTAATCCGAAAAACTGTTTATTAAATTAAGGATCCTTCATATTTTGTATAATAAAAAATCGTAGTAATGATTAGATTAAAAAAAATGTGAGATGTGTATGGTAGAAAGTAACTATGATATTTTGGGAATTGCTGATGGTTCCACAGAAAAAGAGATCAGAGATGGATTTAGACGATTAGCTCTTCAATTTCATTCAGATAAAGGAGGAGACAATGAACAATTTATAAAAATTAAACAGGCCTATGAAGATCTAAAGACGGGTAAAAAATATCCTGACACAGACCTTGAAAGGTTAAGAAAATCCAGAGTATTCTCAGGAGATTCGGAAGAGGACATAAAAAGAAAAAATCTAATTTTAGGTCAAGAACTAGCAAAAGAAATGCAAGCAGCCCAAGAATGGGCTTCTGCCTTGAATAGATCCAATTCTACTGATAGCAGATTATTTGGATCAAAAACTTTGGGAGAAATGGAACTTGAAAGAAAAGCCAATGGATCTCTTTCTATTAAGGGGAATTTCATGGCAGGAGAATTATCTTATGATGGACCTATTATCATGCAAGGTAATATCACAAGTCCATCATGGACAGAAGAATTTAGGACAAAAATACACGTAACTAGAGGTGACTTCAAATTTGTGGATCCAATTGAAAATAAATACAAAATTGAGAACGGTGCAATAATAATAATAGATAATGGGAATGCTGTGATAGGAAATATTTTTGGAAGAAAATATCGTGTACAAGATCCTGAGGGTAGAGTTGGAATATATCTTACTCAAGAAAATAGGACAAAAATTTTAGCACCCAAAGGAAAAATTATTGCAGAAAATGTCGTTAATACTGTCTCCCTTGAAGGAGACACAATAATTGCATTAAATCTTGAAAATGATGTCAAAATAAGTGGCAGAGAGATTTTACTTTATGGAAGTAAAGTTACCTATGATGTTATAATTGAATTAAAAAAAAATGGTATAATTAGATTCTTTGAAAGTTTTTCAGTTCAGGGAATTAGTAACGATGTAAAAATCAGATTAGAGAATGGAAAGGAAATTCGATTATTTGATATTAAAACTAAAAAAATAAAGGATTTGGCTGATGAATTTGTACCTAACAAAACTGATTATAATAAAGGTGACACAATGGTTGGAAAAGGATTTACCATCACATATCAAATGTTGGAAAATCTAGATAAAAAACCGGCTAAATCTAGATGGAAAATAGGATTCTAACCGTAAATTTGATAATTCTTGGCTTCTTTGAACCCCAATTTTATTAATAATTTTTAAATCAAAGACTTGATATTCTTATAAAACAAAGAAAATTGACATGGCAATTTCTTTTGCAATAAATAAAAAATTAATTCTTTTAGTGATGAGTGTTTCAATTATTGCCCTATCTATTACTGCATTTCTAAGTTTTAATTATGCTGAACAAATTCTAAAGGAACGAACCGGTGAGCAATTATTTGGTGAATCAACTATTCGAGGTGACACATTAAGGCTACTATTTGAATCACGTATTGAACAAAATCAAATCATATCTACTGATCCAATGATTCAAATTCTTGTAAATGAATTAAATCAAACTCCAGAAACAGAACTTCCAGAAGCAATAGAAGAAAAACGTAGAGCTTTTTTAACACAAATTCAAGCTTTTCAAACGTTGATAGGATTCTCCATCGGATTTGAAGATGTAAAAATAATTGGAAAGAATGGGGAGGTTTTATTTTCACTAGGAAGAACCGATAAAGATAATTTCCAAAATGATCCATTGTTTCAAAAAGGAATACAATCCTCATTTGTAGACTTTGAACCATTTCAAAATAGTAAAAAAATGATCGTAGTATCTCCCATTTTTGAAAAAGATAGTAAGATTGGAGATGATCCAATTGGAGTAGTAATTTCTAGAATGAGAACTGCCGCAATAGATAACATTTTACTAAATAGAAGTGGCCTTGGTGATTCTGGAGAAATCTATATTGTTAATAGAAATTTTTTGATGTTATCTGAATCTAGATTTATTGAAAACACCATTTTTTCACAACAAGTAGATACTATTGCCGTTCAAAAGTGTTTTAATGAAGGAATAAACCATGAAGGACTATATCCAGATTATAGAGAAATTCCCATCTATGGTTCTTCATATTGTGCAAGTGATTTAGGATTTGTATTACTTGCAGAAATCGATGAAGCAGAAACCATTCAACCAATTCAAACTCTTCAGGGAAGAATATTTGAAACCGGTCTTTTAATTATCACAGGGATGGCAATTATTGCATTTATTGTTTCAAGAACATTTTCCAAGCCACTAATTAAACTAAAAAATGCTGCAAATACAATATCAGAAGGTAATTTTGAGGTAAGAACAAAGATTACAACCAAAGACGAGATCGGTGAACTCTCACATGCATTTGATTCTATGGCTCAGAAACTCCAAGAATCCTTAATTGAAATTAAGGAAAAAGAAAATGTAATTAAACAACAAGAAGACATTCTTTTGCAGTTCTCGGACTATAGTGAAAAGTATTGTGTTTGTATGGTAGACATAATGAATTCAACAAAAATCACATCCCAGCTATCTGATTCACAAACAAGCGAATTTTATAGGATTTTTCTTAATTCAATAGCACTTACAGTTCGAAATTTTGGTGGAATAGTTGTAAAAAATATTGGAGATGCCTTGTTATTTTATTTTCCTATTTTACATTCTGAAAAAGAACTTACAATGAAAAAATGCCTTAACTGTTGTTTAACATTAGGAGAAACACATTCTGACATTGCAACAAAATTAAAAAAAGAAAACCTACCTATTATTGATTATAGAACAAGTGCTACTTTTGGAATTGTCAGAATAGCTCGAACCTCAACATCCTCAGTAAATGATATTTTTGGAACTACTGTTAACAAATGTGCAAAAATAAACAGAACCGCACCAGCAAACGGATTAATTATTGGAGAAGAATTCTACAAAAATGCAAAAGATCTTGATGGCTATACCTTTAAAAAAATAGAAAGTGAAATCGTCTCTCCAGAACATGGATATGTTGGTTACATCGTCTCTCGAACCCAAAAAATCAAAAAAAATAATTATTAGATTTTACGCATACAAAAAAATTAAATTACTTCAGTTGATTTTTGTTTTGTAGAAATATCATAGGATTCTTCTATATTTGAGATAAAGATCTTTCCATCCCCTTTTTCACCCGTATGGGCAACATCCATAATAGCCGATATAATAGAATCTTGTTGAGAGTCATTTACAACTGTTACAATTACATCTGTTGAGTTAAATTCAATTTGTTTTCCACCAATTTCTGGCCTATCGCCTGCTCCTTGTCCTAATGATTCAATCAATGTAACTCCTCCTACTCCCTTACTTCGAATTGCTTTTACTACCTCTCTTGAAACTTCACTTTGTACAATAGCTTCAATTCGTTTCATGAGATTTTTGAGAAAAATCGCCATTTAAAAATATCTAAATAATTTGATTATCAGTCCTGAAAATCAATAAAGAAAATCTTCCTATCTTTAAATAAAATTGGAGTAAAAATTAGTGTACTTGCATCATTTACTGACTATATTTGCAATAGGAACACTTTCTTTGATTTCAACAACATATGCTGAAGATTATGTTATTGATATTCCATATGGAGCCTTTAATCCTGAACTTAACACTCCAGCTGAGGTATGGTATGATCCCCCAGTCATATCTATTACTGTAGGAGATTCAATTTTTTGGTATAACGATGACAGGGAAGGTCATACAGTTACTAGCGGTGAAGGATCTGGAAGATTTGGTTGGATGAGTGATAATTTTGGAACCCCTGATGAATATTTTGATAGCGGAAGATTCATGCCAGGCGAATCTTGGTCTATAAAATTTGAAGAATCTGGAACCTTTTCATATTTCTGCACTATTCACCCATGGATGGAGGGAGTTGTAATTGTAGAAACAAAAATACCAGATTATCCTCATGATGCAACCGGACAAAAATTAGAATTTCCTCTCTTACAATATACGCCTGATAGACAGATAGAAGTTAATCTTAGCTGGGACCCACCAGTAATTAAAACTCATGAGAAAATTCAATTCGTTTATCAATTCTATGATCCTACTACGAATTCTAATTTGGCAAATATGAAGTATAATTTTATTATTTTTCAAAATGGAAAGGAAATTTTTCGAGATAAGGGATTAAATCAAATTGGTGGTGATTATCGTAATTTTGTTTTCGATGAATCTGGTTCAATAATTATCAGAATAGAAGGAATTGAGACCTCCTCTCTTCTAGCTGAAGAAAGTGTTACCGTATCCGGAAAATTTGAGAACAAAGCTATAAGATCCGTTGATTTTACAAGTGTAGTATATGATAATCCAGAAAAAACCACTCATGAAGCATACCACATTAAGCCAGCACAAAGACTAGCATTCTATTACGAAATGGCAATTGCAATTATTCTGATACCTGCTGGTATGTTTATTGGATTGATAATTTGGATGAAGAGATCACCCAAAATTCCTGAGGGGAAATCTACACCAGTCTGAATTTAAAAAATATAAAAATAAATTAAAATTGATTGAAATCGACTAGTCTACTAGTTCGGTCCAACCTTTTACGAAGACTGAATCTTTATGGAGTGGAACTGGTTGTCCAACAGTAAAGTCCATTGGTCTCATCCAAAAGATTGCTTTTGTTGGGCATACACCAATGCATGCACCATCAGAAATACATCTTTCTGGATAAAAGACAAATGCTTTACCTCTCTTCCAGCCTTCAACTGGTTTTACTCTAAGGACATCTGGACCAAGTGTTGTACAGATTTCTACACATAATGCACAACCGATACACATTTGTTCGCTGATGTCTGGAATAATTCCTACTGGCATAACAAAATTTTTCTCTCTTTTGATCTTTATATAATTTACCAAGAAAATAGGGCTTATAACACCGTTTGAAGTTTTATAACACTGTTTGAAATTCTGATCGTCTGTTTAAAATTATTTTTTGATTTTAAAGGATTTGACATGATTTTGATCTCTTAAATTCAAAATCAAACTTGTTTCAGACGAACTAAGATAGTATATTGCGGATTTTTTCGATTCTATTAGATGTCTTCCACTAGGTGACAAAATCCATTTTCCTTTATCATTTTTTATTGTCATTGCAGAAATAACAATTATAGATTTTGTTTCCCTGGCTACATATGATAATAGCATTAAAGCTGAATTGATTAGTCTGGCAGATTCTAATTCATCAAATATGTTGTAAATCCCATTTAAAGAATCTAAAATGATGAGAGAGGTCTCCTCTGAAATTTTTTTAATAATTTCTTTTAGATTTTTTTCCCATGTGATCCTATTGGAAAGAATAATACTAACATTTTCATCTTTTTTAATCATTCCAGATTTAGTATAACCACTATACAACAAATCAAAATCTAAAAAGATGACTGGAAGAGAATCAAAATTTACTAATCTATTTAAAAATTCAGATTTTAAAAAAGGCTTAGAGCACATTATAATATTGGGATTTTTAATTGAAAATTCATTTTTTATTTTTACAAGTTCATTATCTAAAACATGCTGAGGATTTTTATCCAACAATAATTTACCAACTAGCAGATATAATAATGAATTTGGATTCCAAAGATGTATCTGCAGACTTTCAAACAAATAAGATCTATCTAAATAATGCATCAGTTTCCTTAATGCCTACACAAAGCATTGAGGCAATGAAAGAATTTCTTATTTCATATAATTCTATAGGACCTGATTCCATCAATTCTGAACCTTTTGTCATAGAAAAATTAAGGAATACTAGAAAAATAATATCAAAAATCATAAATTGTCAACCTGATGAGATTATTTTAACACAAAGTACCACAGACGGTGTAAATATTGTAGCTAATGGTCTTTCTTTTGATCCAGAATCTAATATTATAATTCGTGGAATGTCTCATGAACATCATGCAAATTTTTATCCGTGGCTTCGGCTACAAAATAAACTAGAACTTAAAAATCTCTCAGTAGATGATAGCGGATTTTTTGATTTTATTGAACTTAATAATTTGCTTGACGATAACACCAAATTAGTATCACTTAGTCATGCATTGTACAATACCGGTTCAATTTTACCAATAGAAGAAGTTGGTAAAATACTTGAAAATAAAATTCCTTTTTTTCTTGATAGTGCCCAAACTGTTGGATGTATAAATAATTTTGATGTAAAAAAACTTAGATGTAATTTTATGGCTTTTAATGGATCAAAATGGTTGTGTGGTCCTATGGGAACTGGGTTATTTTACTGTGATAGAAAATCTAGCGATCTGCTGGAACCTGCTTCCATCGGAGGTGAATCAGCAATGCTATACGAGGAATCAAATTTAGCATTCAAGGATCTTCCTGAGAAATTTCAAACAGGATTTCGTAATTATGTAGGAATAGTAGGATTAGAATCATCAGCAAATTATCTTTACAAATTTGGTATGGAAAATATACGCAAAAAAAATATGAATCTCTCAAATATTCTAAGAGACGAATTATCAAAGAATCCCAACATAACCTTATACGGTCCAAAAAATACTCAAGAGCGTACCAGCATTATCTCATTTACCATAAATGGATTTGAACCACAAATTGTTGTTGAAAAATTAGAAAAACAGAATATAATTTTAGCAGTTAGGGAAATCTATGACAAAAAGATTATTCGAGCTTCTCCTCATTTTTTCAATACTGAATCAGAAATTATCCAGGTTATAGACGCGATAAAGAAATTATAGATTCTCTTGTTCTTCTATAACCATCATCGTTAAGGTTGATTGAACCTTCCCAATTTTCCTAATTTTATTTGTGATTATTGCCCGAAGATTTTCAGCGTTATCAGATGATAATTTCAATACAATATCATATACTCCATAGACTCCTTGGACTTCAAATTTTACATCTTCATCTTGAAGAATTTGTTTTATTTCATCGATTATAGAACTATCTGAACCTAAATCAGAATTTAACAAGACATACGCCGTAGGCATGTTGCAGATTTTCATAGACCGTATTTAACCTTTAATGGATATCAAAAATTGATTAACTAGAACCAAGATTCCTTGATGTGAAACACTTAGATCTTACGCTAACAATTTCTCAATCTATTCCCAACTTTCCTGGTTCCCCTTCTCCTCAATTCATTCCTTGGTCAACCATAAAGGATGATTGCTATAATCTGGAATTACTATTTTTGAGCTCTCACACAGGAACTCATCTCGATGCGCCATTTCATTTTGAAAAAAACGGAGCAAAAATACATCAAATCCCTCTAAATCGACTAGTAGGAAAAGGATTACTAATAAAAATAAAAAAAGTAAAAGATCAGGCTATTACAAAAAAAGATCTACTAGAATTTGAAAGAAAAAATGGAAAAATCCAAAACTCTACCTCAATTATCTTTTTTACTGATTGGCAAAAAAATTTGAATAAAAAACTCTACTTTACAAATAATCCAGGTTTATCAAAATCAGCCGCTGACTACCTTGTATCAAAAAAAATTAATCTAGTTGGAATTGATTCTCCTAGCGTTGATCTAGGAATAGACAAATCTTTTAGCACACATAAAATTTTTGCAAAAAATAATACTCTAATTGTGGAGAATCTTTCAAATCTAGAAAAAATCCCTAATTTAGAATTTGATTTTATTATTTTACCTCTTAAACTTAAAGATGCAACAGGCTCACCCGTTAGAGCAATTGCTAATTATTGAACAAAATGAAAACGATTTTTTTTATAATTTTTTGATAATTTTCCAACTATTGGAATCTTATTACCACAAAATTTACATTGATTATTTTCATCGAGATTCCACTCTTCAATATCAAAACTAAATCTCTTGATTGCAATATTATTGCATTCAGGGCAGTAAGTATGCTCTAAGGGATGACCAGGAACATTTCCAATATAGGCATATTTTAGCCCAATCTTTTTTGCAATTCCATGATGTTTCTCCAAAGTTTTTACTGGTGTAGAATCAAACTCCATCATCTTATAATCTGGATGAAAGCGCAAAAAGTGAATAGGCATCTCTGGACCAAATTCATCATAAACAAATCTACATAATTTTTCTGCATACTCTAAACTATCTCCAACCTGTGGAACAATCAAATCTGTAATTTCTACGTTGATTTTTGTTTTATCTCGAATTTCTAAAAGGGTATCAAAAACTGGTTGAGGATCAGGTACACCAATATATTTTCTAGTAAACTTTGGTTCTGCACTTCCTTTGAAATCAACTGTAATCGAATCTAAAAATTCGCTCATCATCTTTACTGATTCTGGAGTATCATATCCATTTGAAACAAAAACGTTGTAAAGATTTTTCTGATGTGCTATTACTCCACAATCTCGTGCAAATTCTATGAAAATCGATGGTTCATTGTATGTATAGGCAACCCCATCAGCTCCGTTATCAATAGCAGTTTGTACTACTTCCTCAGGAGTCATATCAGTACCCTCGATTTTTCTTCTCTGACTGATATCATAATTTTGACAATATTTGCATAGCCAATTACAACCAGTAGTAGCTATAGAGTAAACTTTTGAGCCTGGATGAAAATGTGTAACTGGTTTTTTTTCAATGGGATCAACATGACCTGCAATTACTTTACCATATACAAACAAGTCTAATTTTCCATTGTGATTTCCTCTAATTCCGCACAGACCAATTTGACCTTCTGCCATCTCACAATATCTTGCACAAGCTGTACAACGTACCTTATTGTTAGGTAATTTTTCATAAAGAATGGCTTCTTTTCTCATCTTACACTAGTATCTCTTTTTGGCATATAAGGTGGATGGATTTTTCGCAATCCTAAAAATATGCTATATACAAACAATATCTATGAGTAAACCAGGAAATGTGTGGAGAAAAGTTCATGGTAAAATTACCAAACGACCTACAAATTTCTCGTGGTTAATTGAAGAAAAGCTTGCAGGCTCTGGAATGCCTACAAGTTTTGATGAGTTAGATTGGATTCTAAATCAAGGAGTAAAATCAATTGTTACAATGACTGAAAATGCATTACCTGAACAATGGGTAAGTAAAATTGGATATTTGCACGTTCCCACACCAGATCTAACAGCACCAGATATGGATCGAATAGATATGGCAGTTGACTTTATTCATGAAAATATTAACGATAATCAAGCAGTTATGGTTCATTGTGCTGCTGGAATGGGAAGAGCTGGAACTATCTTGGCATGTTATTTAGTAAAGCACCAGAAATATTCAGCAACAGACGCAATAAAAAAAATTAGAAAAGAAAGACCTGGTTCCATTCAATCTGAAACACAAGAGTTAGCGATTACTTTTTTTCAAAAACATGTGGAAAATTAAACAAATTCAGAAACTAGATTTCCATCCACAACTTTAACTTGTAGTTTTTTATTTTCTTGAAATATCAAAGTTAAACATCCATCAGAATCAGGATCCTCCACTTTTACCAATTCAAGCATTTTAATTTGATCAAATTTTCCCATTTTTTCACCTATTCTGGAATGGATACGGTTTCAATCTTTCCATCAACTGCCTTTATGAATAAAAACCGATTATCTTTGAAGATAAAGGTAATTCCCTCCTCTTTATCAGGCTCTTCAACTTCAAGAATTACCTGTCCTAAAAGACCATCGTATTTTGCCATAAAAGTTCTCCATAATAGTTACTTATATCCCTAATTGAGTGGCATTTTTAGTATTAATTACACGTTAAAATTTTATTTTTTTTAAAAGATATCTGTAATCTTCAAAGTATGTAATTATTTTATTTAAAACTACTATAGGAAAAAATTATACACATAATAGGGATATTTTTTTTAGAAATATTAAATTGGATCATAAAGAATTATGCGATAAAGTCTTAGAGCTAGTACCTCAAGTTCGTTTTAGTGGGATTTTAAACTCTAGAGGAGATTTAGCTGTAGAGAGTAATCGAGACGAGTCCACCAAATTACTTAATGAGGATGAAGTAAAAATGTCAGTACACTATACCTTTCAGAGATGGAATAGCATTCAAAATCTTGCTCATAGAATTGGAAAAGAAAAATTAAATATTACAGAATACGAAAAAGTTACACTCATTAGCCTTTTACTAAATGATAGAAATCTCCTTTTGTTGAGTTCAGAACCTGGCGCTAATTATATGGAAATAGTTTCCAAAGTAAAACAAATAATTCCTGACGAATAATTAGGTATTAAAAATTGTCTCTGATATGGACATTTATTTTTGGGATAGTCCTAGTCTATCTTAGTACTAATTTGGTAATTAAATTAGATGAGTTAGATGGATGGCTTAAAGCACTTTACTTTGTAGTTTTAATTCCTGGATATGGTCTAGTGTTATTTCAAATTAAAATACATTTTCAAAAAAAGCACAGACAAGAAACAACGAATTAAATATTATTCAAGTTATTTTATTCTCAAATTATAAAGTAGTAAACATGTGAAATTGTATTGAAAGGACTTTATTGGTTAATTTTAGGACTTTGCATCTGGTTTATTCCATATATTATCATGCAATCAATAGTCACACCAGAGAATCCTGAAGAGTCAACAACAGAAATACTGTACTCAGTTCCACAGGAAATCATTATTGTCCACCTTGGAATAGCCATAGTTGTAATGATAAAAGCAGTAATTACAATTCGTAAAGAACGAAAAGAATCAAAAATACAAGATTCTAGAAAAGAAAAGAAAAAATCAAAAAAGAAATAAAAAATAAAACCAAAAATCTTTATTTTACTATTTTGAACGAAAAGAATCTATTTTTCTTAAATTTGCAACTAATAATTTTAATCTCAACGATGATAATTAGATAATATAATAAATAACCAAATTTTTGATTTTTTATATGAAGAAAATCGAGGCGATTATTAACAGATCAAGTTATACCAAAATTGCAGAAAAACTAAACATTATGGGTTACACAATTATTGATAAACGAAATTTAGAAGATAATCATATTTTTGATAATCAATCGAATTTAAAAATAGGGAGAACTTCTGGTCAGAAACCCATACCACTTTCAAAAATTGAACTAGTTGTAAATGAAAAAGATGCTAGAAAAGTAATTGATCTAATTTCAAAAAAATCAGGATTCACTTCCAGCAAATTAGGAAAAATTTTCGTATCTGAAATGGAAGAAGTTGTAGAAATTGATACGCTTGAAAGCACTCAAGATCTTGAAATAGACGAAGAAAAGTTTTCACCTAAACCAAAAATTAAACGCAGTAGATTAGTTCCTCTTCAGAAATATACATTACTCAGACTTCAAACCGTTTATGATGAAAACCATGAAATCCTTGCATCAGACCATCGAATAAAATCATTTAGCGATTTTGTTAATCACTGTATTATGGGATATCTTCCTTCATTTGAAAAACAGCTCAAAAATCCTACAGTTGTTTATGGAAATATTTTTAGAGAATTTTAGATTACGCTTTCTCCTTCTACACCTGTAGCAATATCTATTGCTCGTAAAATAGGTGAAACAAAGATTTTTCCAACACTTCCTTTCTCTTTAAGGATGTTTATCACTTGCTCTTCTTTATTTTCTGGAATAACTAATTCAATGACATACTTTTGACTGAATTGTGGTTGAAATATTGCACTTCCTTTAGAAGCATGAATTTCTGGGGGAGGTCTCTTTCCGCGACCTCTTACTTTACTTACAGTTAAACCACCAATCTCAAATTCCTTTAATGCTTCACTAATTTCCATAACATCATTATTTCCGAGAAACGCTTGAATTTTTAACATCTATTAAATTTGCTAGGTTTTTCACAAATAATAGTTTCAGATTTTGATAATCAAGTGATAATCAAATAGTTATCAATTTTCGTTATTATTATTTAGTTTCAAAAACTTGAGAATAGTATTGCCAATAGATACAGGTGATACCGCATGGATGCTAGTAGCAGGAAGTTTGGTACTTTTAATGATCCCTGCGCTTGGCCTTTTTGAGTCTGGCTTATTAAGAAAGAAAAACGCTGTATCAGTTTTCATGCAAATTTTCTTTGGTTTAGCATTACTTAGTGTTATGTGGTTCGTATTTGGTTTTAGTTTAGCATTTGGTCCTGATGATACAGGTCTTGGATTAATAGGTAACATGGATTGGGTATTCCTAAAAGGAGTACCATGGGGAGAAGCCCTTGACTATGCACCGACAATTCCTGGTGTATTATTTGTAAAATTCCAGTTAATGTTTGCTGCAATTACGCCTTTGCTTCTTACAGGTACCATTGCAGAACGAATGAAGTTTAGTTCGTTTGTCATATTCATTGCTACATGGTCCATACTAATCTACTATCCGTTAGTTCACTGGGTATGGGGAGGAGGTTGGCTAGCAGAATTAGGAGTTGTAGATTTTGCTGGCGGTATAGTAATCCATACAAGTGTAGGAATGGGTGCACTAGCTGCTGCAATTGTGCTTGGACGCCGAAGGTTCTTTGGTCCGGCAATTGAAATTCCACATAGCATTCCACTAGCTGTAGTAGGCTCTTCACTTCTCTGGCTTGGTTGGTTTGGATTTAATGCAGGAAGTGCATTAGCATCAGGTTCTCTTGCAGGTAATACAGTAATTGTAACTCACATGGCCTCTTCAGTATCAGCTTTAATCTGGGTAGGGTTATCTTGGATGAGATCAGGAAAACCATCAGTAGTTGCTGCCGTTAATGGTGCTATCGCAGGTTTAGCTGGAATAACACCTGCATCCGGATTTGTAAGTGTAGAACACTCATTTATCATTGGAATTGCTATTGGACTTGCATCATACTCTACATTAGTAATCTTTAAGGAAAAACTGAAAATTGACGATGCATTAGATGTGAGTTCAGTCCATGGAACTGCAGGAATTATTGGTGCATTGGCAATAGGAATTTTTGCAAGCAGTGCAGTTAACCCAAGCGGACCAGATGGTTTACTCTTTGGAAACCCAGATCAATTAGGAATTCAAGCAATCGGAGTTGGGGTTGCAGCAGCATTAGGATTTGGAGGGACTTACATTATCATGCAAGTTCTAAAATTCTTAGTGGGAATACGGGTTTCTCCGGAGGTGGAAGATGCTGGACTAGATATTAGTGAACATGCTGAACGGGCGTATGCAGATGAAGAAGAATTTAAACTTGAAATGGATGATTATGTAGAGAACTTGGAAGAAAAAGGTGGATTCTTCGGTGGAAGAAAGAAAAATAAAAACTAGAATTTTTTAATTTATTGTAATTTCAATTTCTTTTGAATTATTTTTTATACTATCTGATTCTGTATAATCATGTTTTTGCCATGAAGCAAAAACCTCTGCTCCAATCTTATGTTTTCCTGATCCTAGATCAGATGTCTTGATTAAGATTTTTTCATTAAAATCAAATAATTCTTGTCTTACCTCTTCTTCTGAGAGACGAATAAATGGCTCAAAATTTTTTGATACTTGAACCCATATTCTTCTGTCTTTCATAGGATTGACTAGTTTTGGATTTCTTGTCCAAAAGATTGCTGCTTTTCGATAGGTGTCAATGGTCTTCCCTACCTCTTTCTTTCGAAAACCCCCAGAAGTCAATTTTACACCATACTTTAACTTGAAAGAGACATCATTATTGTTGTATGCCTTTGTCCAATTAGCCTCATTGAAGGCATTTCTAATATATCCATCAATCAAAAATTGGACGTTAATCTCAATTGCATCTCCAGAAGAATACTGATCTTGACTACTAGTAAGTAAAATCTCTGAAATTTTGCTTCCGGTCATTCTTATCAATCATAATGATTTATATCTACAATAAGTGCGTTTTCCGAATACATGCACGCACAAGTAGTTAGTTCAGCACCAAAAGAAATCAATCTATCCATTAAGGACACTGATGTGGGAATTTTATATATTATTCAACATGAGCTATTAAAAACATCTGGCATTGATTTTGCAGGAGTTATTGTCAAACATCCTTTAACCAATGAATGTTGGATGAGAATTAATTCTAATTCTAAGCCAATAAAAGAAATTAAAAATGCTACAGAGACCGCAATAAAAACCGCAGACGATCTAAAAAAATTATTTAATTCTACAATTAAGGTAAAGTAAATGAAATTTTGCCCCAAGTGTGAGGTCAAATTAAAAAAAGATGGTTCTGACCTAAAATGCTCAAAATGTGGTTATGTTGATGGCGATACTCCCTCACAACAAAAAAAAGTAGTTCCAGAAGAATCCACTGAAGCGTTCAATGTTTTTGCTGAAAATGAAGGCGAAGAATCATTACCAACTATCAAGATTGAATGTGAAAGTTGTGGTAATGACGAAGCTGTTTGGTGGATGTTACAAACTAGAAGTGCTGATGAACCCACTACGCAATTTTATAGATGTACAAAGTGTAGATACACTTGGCGTAATTACGCATAACGTTTAACTGGAACTTAAAGCGACTGAAAATCAGTTTGACTTTTGGAGCAAAAACAAGTGGTTCAGATGATCTAAAAGCCATCATATCAGCCATATCTACTCTAGTTGAAGAAGCAACGTTTGTTGCAACCGCAGAAGGTATAACGTTTAGGGGAATGGATCCCTCACATGTTGCTCTAATAGATATTTCATGGCCTAATTCTGCTTTTGAAAAATATGAATGTGATAGCGATATAAAATTTGGAGTTAGAATTGATGAATTTTCTAAACTAATTAAAAGAGCTGACAAGAAAGATAGCATTGAGATAAGTATCTCTGAGCAAAACATGTTACTTGTAACGGTTGGAAAAAATAAAAAATACAAAATGCGTTTGATTGAAAGTTCTGCGACTGACACACCATTACCAAAAATTCCATACGATTCTAAAATTACATTATCATCCTCAAAATTTGATAAAATTTTAGGGGATGTTCAAGTAGTATCTGACTATCTAACCATACATACATTTGATTCTAAAGCAGATTTTTCTGGCAAGGGTGATTCTGGAGAAGTGATAATTGATCTTGAAAAAGAAACAGATGATATTGAAGAAATAACCTCAACTGAGGACAGTATTGGTACCTATAGCTTAGAATATCTTAATCCCGTTGTCAAAGCAGTAGGTACTACAGCAGGCTTTATCACATGTGAATTTTCAAGTGCAAAACCTCTGAGAATCGAATTCAAGGTAGCAAATATTGGCAGAATCCATTTCTATTTGGCTCCACGCGTAGAAAGTTAAAGCATTTAAAGATACAATAATTCAGTTATTTTGAATTGAAACTTGTTTTAAAATATGGTGGAACTTCCATCTCTTCAGCGAGAGACATACAAAATGTTGCAAAACATATACAAGCTTTATCAAAAAAACATCAACTTGTAATTGTCTGCTCTGCAATTAGTGATACAACTGATGATTTAATTGAAATATCTCAATCAATAAAAAAAGAAAATAAGAAAAAGGCAGAGCAATTAGCAAAAAAAATTGCAAATAGACACCAACAACTTGCAAACCAAACAATCAAAAAATCACAGATTAGAAAAAAACTATTACAAACCTTTAATGAATACTTTGAGGAACTAATCGCTTTAATTGATGGTATGGTACTATTAGGAGAAGTAACTCCCAGATCGATGGATTATCTATTTTCATTTGGAGAACGTCTCTCAATAAAATTAATCTCTACAGCAATAAATGATCTAGGAAAAAAATCAGTATCTCTAACAGGTAAAGAAGTTGGAATTGTCACTGATTCTAATTTTGGAGAATCTAAACCTCTAATAGATACAACAAGACTTAGAGTATCAAAAACTTTAGATTCATTATTTGAAAAAAAAACAATTCCAGTAATTGGAGGATTTGTAGGAGCTGATCAGCACGGTCATGTTACTACATTTGGTAGAGGTGGGTCTGATTATTCAGCCACAATAATTGGATCGTGTATAAAAGCTGATGAGATATGGTTAATGAGTGATGTAGATGGATTGATGACTGCTGATCCAAAAATTGTTAAAAATACTAAATTACTTCGAGAAGTCTCATATACAGAAGCAATTGAAATGGCAATGTTTGGAGCAAAACAAATTCATCCCCGAACCTTTGAGCCCCTGTTGACTAAAAAAATACCAATGAAAATAAGAAGTTCATTTAATGTAAAAATAGAGGGAACTCTTGTTACCTCTTCTCCAACAACGGCTGCAAAAAATAAAGTAAAGTGTGTGAGTCACGTTTCACATAATGGATTAATTGATATTCGTGGAGGAAGTATGGTTGGCACTCCAGGAACAGCAGCAAAAATTTTTTCAACATTGGCTAATGCAAGTATAAACGTCATGATGATTTCTCAAAACCCATCGGAATCAAGTATTACAATTGTAGTCAAAAACACTGACCTTGATAAAGCAGTGAATATTCTGGAGATGGACCTTTTGGGAAAAATAATCAAAAAACTAGAGATCACTACAGATATGGCCATAATTGCACTAATTGGATCTGGTATGCGTGGAACAGTAGGTGTAGCCTCCAAAGTATTTGGAGCAATGGAGAAAAACAAGGTAAATGTATCAATGATAACTCAGGGTTCATCAGAACTTAATCTTGCATTTGTAGTAAAAAATTCTGATGCAAAAACTGCTGTTCAAGCATTACATAATGAATTTGAACTTTCTAAAATTAATTAAAAATAAAATAATTTAAGGGAACAGAATTAGAGAATTGCATTGAACAAATACGTGATTATTTTTATTATAGGAATTTTTGTAACAGGTATATTATCGGCATCTGAAATTTCTGATCAATTTGTGGATGCAAACTCTAGAAAAAAAATTCATTTTACTCAGACAATACAATCCTTACAGGATCCAGGTCAGGGACATGAAAGCCATCAATTAGCATTAATTCTATCTCCTAGTGAAGGAACAATTTATGATGGATCAATGACTTTTGCCGCAAGTGAACCCGTTCAGATAGTAGTATTACATGAGATAAATCAAAATGATGCTCAAGGACAACCAACATGGACAATTGATGGAAAAAAAATTTATGGCTTATCTCTAATTGACCAAGAAAAGCAATCTGATTCTATTGAATTTACAGGAGCCGCTTTAGCTCTACATTCTAAAAACTCTCAAGAATTTACAGCTACTGTTAGTGTAGATGGGTGGATAAGAGGACAACCTACTGAAATTCTTATGCAACAAATCGAATACAAAAAAGAAGAACCATCCTTGTTATTATCAAAAACAAATGTTCCAGCAACAATACCAATGCATAAAGGAATTTTTAATTCTAGTTCCATTTACTATATTATTACAGATTCAAGTGATCAAGAATTAGGTAAAACAATAACTGAAAAACAAGGTTGGAATGTAGAATTAGCACCAAATATTGCCAATACTCCAGAAATTGCACTTCAGCAAATGTTTGTATTTACAAATGGTGTAACAGGTAATGGAATATACGGTTACCAGTCAGAAGTATTTTCAAGCACACCTGCTCAAGAATCACAATACAGTCCATTAAGCTCATTAATAGAGATTACATGGAAAAAGGGACAAAATAAAACAGTTTTCCAATCAACTGAGGAAATTTTAGAAGCAAAAGAAGGTGGCAGAATTGAATTCAAAGATACGGGTATTGTAATTAACACTCCTCAAATTATATGGCCTGATGGTCAAATGTACGTAAGAGAAGATCAAGAAATTACTGATGATTCACTATACATTGGGGGTCAAATTACTGAAATAAATGAAGAAGAAATGACTGTTACTTTTATTGCACATCGTGGATGGGGACCAGATGGCAGAACTATCTATTATATTGTAACAGACGCTACTCCTAATGGCCCAGCTGAAATGATGGGGGTTACATATTCACCAATTACTGCAGAATTAATTACTAATTCTGCTGCAGTAGATCTATTCCAATTTAAAAATGGAATTAAAGGTTCAGGTCCTATGGGATTCCAACCTGGAATAGCCTCAGCAGCTCCAGGAGATCAAAACTATAGCCCAATTTGGCGAATCTATAATGTAGAATGGAATGATCCACAAAATGCAAAAATCCTTGAGACCCGGTTTGATATTGATTCTTTTAGCGAAGATGATCTCTTGACTGTAAGCATAGCCCATCCAATGAATAGTGATCATCTTGTAAACTGTCCCTTCATCGATCCATTTCAATAAAACCCCAATTCACTAAAGGGATAAATTACTTGAAAAAAGTTTTATTGTAAAATTGACTGGAAAACTCTACATTGTTGGTGTTGGTCCTGGGCATCATGATCATATGACATTTAGAGCAAAAGAAGTGATTGCTGAAAGCAATACCATCGTTGGATATGAAACCTATGTTAATTTAGTTGCAGATCTTATTGAAGGTAAAGAAATTCATCGATATGCTATGACACAAGAGGTAGAACGTGCTCATCAATGTATTGACTTGGCCAAATCAGGAAAGATAGTCTCCCTTGTTTCAAGTGGTGATCCTGGAATTTATGGTATGGCTGGATTAATTTATGAAACACTCGCAGAATCAGGATGGAATCCAAAAAATGGCTTACAAGTTGAGATAGTACCAGGAGTTTCTGCATTAAATTCATGTGCATCTATTATTGGCTCACCTTTAATGACAGATTTTGCGGTTGTAAGTATGAGTGACTTGTTAGTTCCATGGGAAATAATTCAAAAAAGGGTTGAAGCTGCAGCTCAAGGAGATTTTGTAATTGTAATTTATAATCCTGCAAGCAAAAAACGAATACATCAGTTACAAGATACAAGAAAAGTTCTTTTAAAATATCGAAAACCTACAACTCCAGTGGCAATAATCAAAGGAGCGTTTAGAAATTCTCAAACAATTGTTATGACCAATTTGGAAGATCTACCTAATTATTCAGACAAGTTAGGAATGATTAGTACGGTAATTGTTGGAAATTCCTCAACATACAATTACAAAGATTTGATGATAAATCCTAGAGGGTACAAATCAAAATATAATTTAGAAGAACAAATAAATCCCAATCTTAAAGTCTAGTAGCTTTTCTTTATTGCATCAAATATTTCATCACTTAACTTCAACTTATCACGAATTGGTGCAATTACCTTAACTAGATAATTTCCTACTGTTTGTTTTAGATCAGTAGGATGTAATTTCCTTGCAGCAAAATCTGATTCTAGTTGATTATAATTAGTATAATCCACATTTCCACCAAATTTTTCAGGTCTTTCTACCCTCATTATCTCAAATTCATGGAAAATCACATTTTTTGAAATCTCTAATAACGGGTTGTTATCAATATTAGTCTCCTCACACCATGCTTTTTTGATTTTAGTCCTAATTTCCTCATCAGTATTATGGATAAAAACACCTGAATTTGGGTCAGATTTACTCATTTTCCCTAATCCATGTGCGTCATTTTCATTAGATGGCTTTGAAAGACCAGGTAATAACTTATGATGAACAGCTACTGGCACCTTCCAGTTCATTTTTGGAAAAATTTCTCTAACCAACATGTGGATTTTTCTTTGATCCATCCCCGCATGTACAATATCTAAATCAAGAGAATGAATATCAACAGCTTGCATAGGCGGATATAGTAATTTTGCAAGATCTATTTTGGATTCCTCCTCAGTTCTTCCCATTATTGTTAAAGTTCTCATAGTTCTTTTCAGTGACATATGTTTTGTAAATTTCAAAAATTCTTTCCAATATTCTTTTCTAGAATCATAAAGATCAGATCCAAGTATAATATTAGCTTCTGGACAAACTAGTTTGAATGCATCTGAATAATACTTGGAAACATTAGTAATAGTATTCCAATCTCCACCCAGTTTATCATTAATCATCGTATGCCAATCTGCAAGAAATATTGTGCAATTTACTCCAGCCTTTAAAAAATCATTTATTTTGAAACCCGTGCTGATTAAACTTCCTAAATGCAAAAACCCAGAAATTTCTAAACCTATGTAATGTTTTGGAGATGAATTTGTTTGGAATAATT
>JAOTYR010000075.1 GCA_029861785.1 Candidatus Nitrosopumilus sp. | reverse complement strand
AATTTTTACCAAGTTTAATCAGCTTTGTTTTAGGATAATTTTTTTCTATAAATTCTACACTGTCATCTGACGAACCATTATCAAGTAAAATTATTTCAGTGTTGGGGTATTTTATCTCACTCAATGACTTAAAACAATTTTCAAGTAAGAACTGTCCATTGTAATTAACAATTATTATTGAAACTAAAGGAAGATGTTTCATGTTATAACAACAACCTAATCATGAATAAAATAATATCTATCTAACGTTTAGTTCTGATTTTGTTCAGATAAAATAACAACAGCATTGCTGTAAGGCTTTTTGGTAAAATTTTTGAAATTACCTTCAAGCTTGTTTCCAGAGATTTTTGCGAAATGGGTTTAATTTTCTGATATTCGTGCAATGAATCCATGTATTTTGTTTTCAATTCTTCCGTAATACAAGATAATACTTTTTTTCTAATTTTTTGCATATAGTCTAAATTGTTCATTATAGACTTGTGTGAAAGTTGATCAGAATGAATTCTGTATTTAATCATTGGTTTTTCTATTAAGAAAAATTTTGTTTGAAACAGAATTGCAGATCTTAAAAAAAAATCATAATCTACAGTAGCTTGGTTTTCTACCGAGATGAAATTACATCCTTTTTTAAATAAATTTGCAGGAATTAGAGATGTGTTTACATTAATCTGTTGATTGTCCAGAAGTCTAATATTAAAATCAAATTTTGTTAAATCATTATAGTTTGATTCAGTAAAACTTCGAATTTTATTACCAAAAGTATCAATGATATCCCAATTGGAATAAATTATGGTATTTTCTTCCAATTTAGATCCAACGTTAACCAGAATTTCAATAGTATCATCATACATTAAATCATCTGGAGAAAACCATTTGAACCATTTTCCTTTCATTTTGTTCACTCCAACATTCAGGGTGGCAGCTAAACCAATATTTTGATGATAAATAATTTTTATTTTTTCAGAATTCTGTTTTAAAATTTTTAGAGAGTTATCACTTGAGCCATCATCAATAGCAATTATCTCAATATTTTTATAGGTTTGATTTACAATTGAATCAATACAATCCTGCAAAAATTTTTCAGAATTATGTATTGGTATTATTATTGAAACAAGATCTTTTTTTGATTCATCGTTTATCATTAAGCCATTTAACCTTCTGATATTTTATTACTATAATCTCTCTTTAATAAAATCAATAGACTTTGTGGGAGAAGGATCAGTCTTGTTTAAAATGGCATGATAAATTGATGTATAATCAAGGATATAGGATAAAACCAAGATTTTAGATAAAATATGTCCATTAATTGAGTGTACTTCTTTGAAATCAATACTATTTTTAGAAAAATATTCTTTGATTATATTCCATCTCTCTTTTGTTTTCACATAGTCATCTTTTCCTTGAATAAGAATTGGTTGTACTTGAGATGGTTTTTCCCACGCTACTATCCCATTATGACAAGCTTCAATAATATCTTCAGTAATAACATGAATTTTCGAGTTTTCTTGAAGAGATGATTTGAATCTGATGGCTGCTGATTGTAAACCATATGGATAATAAATTAACGGTATTCCAGTGATCCAACTTGCAAGTTGCAATGAAGGATTTGATTTTGATAGATTTTCAGAGGATATTTCTTTTTGAATACTTTCAAGATTATTAATGGAATCAACGATGTCATTTTGGTGTATGGGGAGAATGGAAGATAATACAGCCAGTAGAGAATAAATAAATTTGATAAATGAAGCTCTAGGAGAATGAATCATTTCTATTTTTTTATAAAATATACGGTTTTCATTACAATATTTTTCAATAAAGCCTCCAGAAGAGATTCCTATTAATTTACATCCAAAATTTTTAGCAGATTTGAATGCAGTTAAAGTTTCAACAGTATTTCCTGAAACGCTTGTGGCGACTACTAAGGTATTTTTGGTAATCGTTTTTGGCAAAAGGTATCCTTTTACCAGACTAATATGGATATTATTTTTTGATAGAATTGTTGAAAACATATCTCCAATTGCACCTGAACCTCCCATTCCTATAAAAACAACATGATCAATATCTCTAAAATCTATAGATTGTATTTTTGATTCATATGTATCTCTTGCAATTTTTGGCCAATCATTGTATACCTTATGCATTCCTGAAATATCAATTTGTTCTAAATTTTCTTTATTTATCATCACTAACCCTTAAAATTAATCCATTTAATTTTTCTGTATCTAGATTCTTATAATTTTGAATATGAGTCTTTAAAAAAATTTAAGTTTGGTATGTCTAGGAAAATTCAAAAAGTAATGTTTGGTTATGGGCAAGTACCAATACAAATATCAGTACCTAAACTGATTTTTTTATTCCCACCTGCAAAAATCTCTAAATTGTTTGCTGTACTTTCTGAAATATATGTATCGCCTCCTCCATCCAAGAATAATTTTTTAGCGCTATCCATTTTAATATCAGCATTGGTAAATGTAGCAGATTGAGCATTTCCGTCCAATCGAAGATAGTTTGTCAAAGCTCCATTATCTCTTACTCTGAATAAATATTGTCCGTCTTCTTCACCAGCAGTGAAAACCTGTGATCTTATGATGAAATCACCATAAGTCACTTGGCTTGAAGCGCTATTATCTCCTTTGAAGTTCATTCTTCCAATGTTTTCTGCATTTGATCCTGTACTATCTACCAACTGTAGTGTAGCTTGAGATGTGGCCGTAATGGATTGTGGTTGAGTGAAAAAGTTTGAAGTTTGTCTAGCTGCAAGTGTCACTGGACCCGATATGTTTGGTATTGATATTACATTGCCCCCTTCTACAATTTCAAAAGTATTTGCACTGGATTCATGAATGTATGTATCTACTCCTCCATCAAGAAAAAATTTGTTGGTAGCCGGGATGTAAACATCATCGTTTGCAATCTCAGTTAAAGCATACGAAGTTCCTATGGAAATTCCTCCAATCAAAAGTATAGAAAATAATAATAATCCAAATCTCATAATATTAGATAAATCTGATTGTATTTATCAATTTTGAATAAAAAAAGACATAAAGTTGTTTAATTAGGGGTTTTGGTTTGATGTCCTCAAACATGCTGCATCAAAAACAGTCTTTGTCAAGTTTCCAATTGTTATTGGGGCACCTTCGCAGTTTTCCGTTTGTTGGTATATAGTAGATACGGCATCAAATACTCCTTGATGATATGCCACCTGAGAATTTTGATTAATTTCTTGATTAACTGAGATCATCCATTTGTCCAATACTAAATATTGAATTGAAATTATCAATGCAACTAATAGGCCAATGATTAGTAGTTTTTGTTTATCCATAATAACACTAAAAGATAAACAATAATCATAAAAACAATTTGTTTTGTAAAATCATAATCCGTATTTCTAGTAACAAATTCTAGATTTTTTGTTTTAAATAAACATAAAATAACAAATACTTCTCAATAAGAGAAATTTTAGTGAGGAAAAAAGTCAAAAAAGATATCAATATTTCGGATAAAGTTGAAAAACCGGAAACAAAATCAATCAAAATTAAAAATAACCAAATAATCCCTTGGATTGTTTTTTTGTTTTCAATCAGTATTGTGCTTATCAGTTTTGTTTCAGTAATGTTTCCTGCCTTGATATTGGTTTCAGATACTGTAATTATTCCAGGAGTGGAACCCGTAACTCCAGATCCTTATGAGATGGGCATATGGTCAGGAGGAGTAATCATTGCAAGCCTCATAACGTTTGGTTTGGTATTTTTATATTTTAAAAATAAACTTCCAAGATATCTATCATCTATATTTGAAAAATTATTCTCTTTTGAGATTTCAAAAAAAGTAGCATTAATTGTAATGCTGGTGCTGTTGATAATCTATATTTCTACAAGTTCGGCAGAACTTGCAACTCAAGAAATTTTTGAAGATTACAAGGGTGTCAAAAATCGCCTAGAGTCTTGGTCACCTGATCAAATGGTAAATTCCTTTGAGCCTCACGTACGATACTTTTTCCTAAAATCATCAATGGTTCTTTTTGGAAATGACCGAATAATTCCACTTTTAGCCTCAGCTGCTTTGCTAATAGTAACTTACTTTCTCACAAAAACAATTACTCAAAAGAGATTTGCCGGAATTGTTGCAGTTATAATCTTGATGCAAAGCAATGTGTTTCTGGTTTATGACACTACAGTATCTTACACTAACTTTTGGATTTTGTTTTATTTGCTATCACTTTACCTTGTCTACAGGTTCTGGCCATTATCGCCAGTCTCATATCTATTATCAATCCCATCAAAGGCATTAACTGCAGTGTTTTTACCAATGTCCATTTATTTTATTTTAAGAAGTGATATTTCAAGAAAGCAAAAGATGATTATTACTGGAATTACCGCAGGAATTATCCTAGCAGGTGGTGCAGCATCTCTAGGAGGTTTTTCAACTACTCAGGGAACAGAAGAAGAATTTGATGCAAAAGAGTTATGGATGGGATTTACCTCGTTTTCTTACCAATTAAGATTTGATGGTTTGGTTTTGCTATTTATGATTCCATTAATTGTTGGATTGTTCCTAGTTTCAAAAAGAGGAATAAAGCATGGAGAATCCATTATGGTATTAATCTCAGGGATGCTTCTGATTGCTCCAATACTAACAGGATTTACAAATCAAACAAATCAACCATATCGATTTGTTCCATTAGTGGTGTTCTTTGCAATAGGTGTTGGGGTCTTGTTATCTAAGAGACAGGTCGAATAAAGGTCCACATCGAGTCCAAGGTATCTCCTTGGTAGACAGGATATCCATCATGTGCAAATCTTGCAAGCATTGTAAGTTTACCATCAACACTATCTGACAAAATTGTACTAGCTACAAGATCCTCTGTTTGAAACGTCTTTGATTGAACTCTACGAATAACTTGATATTCTTTTTCATTTATTGTAACTATTGGATCATTTCCTCTTGAGGCTTCAAAATCCAAAAATGACTCAAGTAATTCTAAATTAAGATCAGTGAATTTTGAGGATTCAAGATATGCAATAAGTTGACCCTCAGAGTTTCTAACAGTCGTTTGAACAAAAATGAAGAGACCATCTTCAAAATCCGTCTGATAGGCTTCTGTGTGATTTGTAAAAGATATTACCACTAGGAAAAATAAACCTGTTAGAGTTATTCCTGATTTCAATGAAATTTCTTTCAAGTAATGATATTTAATTTGCAGGTTTTGAGATAGTTTTTCCCAATAATTCGTTGTATAGAGATACTGCATCTGTCTCATCTTTTGGTCCAACAATAACCGCAGATCCTTTTTTCATAAAGCTAACTGACATTTCATTTGTTCTCAAAGACAATCCTAATTCACCTTGGTTATCAACTAGAAATCCCTTTTCTTTTGCAATTGCAGTTACAGAATTAACATCGAGATCAAAGGTACTTGTTGGCGTTACTGAGAAGGTTCTCTTTCCTCTGTTTCGTCCACATAGCTCTTCTAGGATTAGTTCTTCTTTTACCACCTCTTCTAGAGTACCAGTTCCGCAAACAGGACATTCTTCGGCTCTAAATGTTCTAGTAGTAGTAAAGTCAAGATTTTCAATATCCACATGTAGGATTTTTTCTGACAAACTTGGTTTTTTTCCTAAGATTACTTTAATGGCTTCAGTTACCTCTATTCCTCCAATTATCGAGAGAATTGAGGGATGAACACCTTCTATACTACATGTAGGCATAGAGTCCTCATCTAAGGATGGAAACATGCAGTAGTAACATGCACTTGTTTTAGGAAGAATAGTGAAGGCTTGTCCTGATACTCCAACTGCAGCTCCTGTAACAAAAGGAATGTTAAATTTCACACATGCCTTGTTTAAGGCATATCGTGCATTAACACTGTCTAGGGCATCAACTACAACATCACATCCTTCAACTACTTCCAAAGCTGTATAGTCATTAACGGAAACAGCTAGTGCTTCTATTTTACAATCAGGATTTAGTTTTTGTAATTTTTTTTCAGCTACTTCGACTTTCACTTGACCCACATCATCTTCATCAAACATTGTTTGTCGATGCAAATTAGATAATTCGATGACATCTCTATCAACAATACGTAATGTGCCAACACCCATTGCAGCCAGTCTTGAGGTTATAGGATTTCCCAGGCCTCCAGTTCCAACAACACAAACTCTGGCATTTTTTAATTTTAGCTGTCCATTATAACCAATTTCTTCAAGCATCACTTGTCGTGAAAATCTATCAAGTTCTTTTGTGGATAATTCTTCTGAACCACCAGCAACTGCAG
>JAOTYR010000074.1 GCA_029861785.1 Candidatus Nitrosopumilus sp. | reverse complement strand
AGCATCATCAAAATCTGAATTTTTTACATCACTGTAATAAAATTCACCTGGATTATTTTTGGCCTGTTTAATTTTTTCATTACTATTATCAATTCCAATTCCCTTCTTGACATTGAATTCTTCTATTGCAATCTTGACTCCTTTTCCATCTCCACATCCAAGATGATAAAAAATATCATTTTCTCCCAGATCCACAAAATCAAAAATTTCCCTAAATGATTTTTCGAGAAGTTGAACATCATCACCACTCACAATATTTTTTGGAAGAGATTCTAAATATTCTTCAATTTTCAATAGTAAAATTAAGACAATTAGGGATTTATTCTCTTATGCTCTCAAGCTTTGAGACTGCCTGCCATAATTGAGTTCTAACATATGATGGAAGATTTGGATCTTGTGTAACATCATCTAACAAGCTAATAGTATTGGCTGCCCTAACTGATAATGCATATTCCTCATTTTTCAATTCAATTATTAAATCTGAGATAGATTTTTTGATTGTTTTTGGCGTAGATGAGCTTGCAACAATTTGGTTAAGTGTATCTATAGCTTCTTTCATAGATTCTTTGTTTTCTTTTTCATCTGCCATTTTTTACACCTTTTATTGAGAAATTCGAAGTATATAGTTACATCTCTAAAAATACGTCATCAGATTCTACTGTAACATTGTATGTTCCTAAATCGTTAATTTTTGCTGGAAATTTAACTAATTTTCCCGTTTTACAATCAAATTCCGCTTTATGCCATCCACATGTAACTACACATCCTTCCAAGCTTCCCTCAGATAGACTCGCTCCTGAATGGGTACAAGAATCATCCATGGCACAAAAGTTGCCGTCTATATTTGCGACCATAATGTCTTTTCCATCTAGAGAAATTTTTATCATTTTACCTGGAGGTATATCCGAGACTTTTCCTGCAATAATTTTTCCCATTGATGCTTTTAACTTATTATTCTTAATATTTTTTCGTATGATATGGCTATCAGGGAAGCTAACTCTTCTGATAAATCACATATTCTAAAATTTTGTAAAAATACTTTTTCCTGGGGGGATTATATCAAAGACGTTTGGAACTATTGGTTTTCTGAAGGAAATTTACTGGTTATTGAAAGAAACACACCAATTGGTATCTGCCATGCATTTTTTTCAAAGAATCAAGTATGGCTTGAAGGCATTAGGATTCATCCTGATTTTAGAAGAAAGGGATTAGCCTCACAATTAATAAAAAAGGCAGAATCATTGGCAATCCAAAAACAAATCTCTATTTCACATATGCTGATTGATGCCCAAAATAAACCCTCTATCTTAATGGCACAAAATCTTCACTATGAAATCTATCAAACTTGGAATTTCTATTCTCTTCTACCTGAAAAAAAATCTTGTGATGAAATTTCATTTGAAAGTCGAATCAAAGAAAATGAATTTTCCCATTATGTAAAATCTTGGAGATGGTTACCTTTAGACCAGAAAGCATTGTTTTCTTTGGATTCAAAAAACTGCATTATTAATTCTACAAAAAAAGGAAAAAAAACACAAGCGATATTGAAAGATTCCGAACATTTTAAAAAAACTCTAATTGTAACTTTATTTGCAGGCTCCAAAAATAATAATGTAAATCTACTATCATATTTACAAAATTTTGGATTTGAGAAAAAATATCAACGATTACAAATCTTAACTAAAGAAATGCTACCTGAGTTTAAAAATTTAGAATATAAAATTTCCTTTCATTTAATGAAAAAACTTCTATCTTGACTGGCTATAGTTTTGATAGTGTTTTTCAGAACTCCTAGACCTTCAATCTCCATCTCTATTTTGTCACCATTTTTCAGAAATTCTCCATCTGGTTTGTTTAACATTACTCCTGCTGGGGTACCAGTTGAGATAATGTCCCCTTTTTCAAGGGTCATCACTCTGCTTATTTTTGAAACAATTTCTGGGATTCTTATGAACATTTTTTTTGTGGATGAATTTTGTCTAATTTCTCCATTGATTTTGGTAGTTAGTTTTAGATTGTGAGGATCTTTTATCTCGTCTTTTGTAGTTATCCAAGGCCCACATGGTGCAAATGTATCAAACCCCTTTCCTCGTGTGAATTGTTTATCTTTAAATTGAATGTCCCTTGCTGAAACGTCATTAAAGATCATATAGCCAAAAACTGCCTCTTGAGCCTGCTCTTCGGTAATATTTTTACAATTTTTACCTATTATCAAAGCTAACTCTACTTCATAGTCTAGTTGTTTTACAAAGTTTGGGCATTCTATATCTGATTCTGAGCTATTCAGAGCAGTTCTGGGTTTTAGAACAATGGATGGATCATCTGGTGCTTGAAGTCCTTGCTCTTCTGCATGATCAATGTAATTAAATGCAAGGCAAATTATCTTGCCAGGATTTGGGATCGGGGTGAGGATTTTGCAATTGGAAACATCTTCATTATATGAAAGATCTTTTACCTTCTCTTTTATCTCATCATACCATCCATCAAAAAGAAAGTCTTTGATACTTTGTGGGATGGGAACTCCAGTTTGGTATGTGATCTCGTCTTTTGTAGCAACTTTGTCTCCATTAACAAACCCATATGTCTCACTGTTATCATATGATAATCTTGCAATCTTCATAATCCTATCACTTACTTGTGTGTAAATATTGCTTGGTTTTGTGAGTCTTTTCTACAATACCCAAATCTAACAAATTGAATTTCTTCTCCTTCTTTTAGTTTAAGATAATGGGGCTCGGTATAAACTTCTAATTCTTCAAGACTGTTTTCATTAAATTTATCTTCAATAAACAACTGATTTGGAATTAGAAGTTTTATCTCATGAGAATTTTTTTGTGAAACCCATTGAATTTTTTGAATGTTAAAAGTTTTCCCATTTTCCACAAAATCTCCTTCCAATTCTTCATTTATTTTAGTGATGGCAACATTTCCTAATCCTAGAAGTCTTATTTGAGAACCTTCTTTGATGTCTTGAGCATCATTTTCAGAAATGAAAATATTTTCATCTATCTCAATTTTCCTTTTACCCATATCTTTTATTGGATGATTGGGAACTTCGACAAATGAAAAGGAAAGATTATGTATTCGCAATTTTTTTGGTTTTTGAACCATAAACAGTCTAATGCTATCAGAATCCACAAATTTACGATTAAATGATTCTAAGGCATCAAATGGTGCTAAGGTATTTGCTTTTGTCAAACCCAATGATAATATGAACTTCTTAATTGCCTCTGCCTTTATTCCTCTTCTTCTAAGTGCCTCAAGGGTGGGTAATCTGGGGTCATCGTACCAAGAAACTTTACCTTCTTCAATTAATGGTCTGAGGATCCTTTTTGAAATGGGCATTCCCTTGAATTCAAGCCTAGAAAAGAATCCTTGATATGGTTTTCTCATGCCTAGGGTATCTAAAATTGCGTTAATCAGGTCTTTTCGTAATTCAAATTCTTTTGAACGAAAAGCATGAGTAATTCCATCACTACTATCTTCTATAGCTACTGCAAAATCATAGCTGGGCCAAACTCTATATTTTTCACCCAGTGTGTAATGTTTTTCCTCTATAATTCTGAACAATACTGGATCTCTCATAACAGCATTATCTGATTTCATATCTCCACGAAAACGAACAATTGCCTCTCCAGGTTTGAATTTCTCAAACATTTTTTCCCAACCTTGATTATTTTTCTTAATATCTCCCAAACTGCACTTGCATGCTTTTCTCTCTTTTCGGTTTTTACTAATAGTTTCTCTCTTACAAGTACAAACGTATGCTTTTCCAGAATTAATTAATTCAATTCCTTTCTCATAAAATAATTCCATATCGTCTGATGTATTTTTTATAACATCAAATTCAACACCTAACCAGTCTAACCCGACTTTGATTGCTGCATGATATTCCATTCTCTCAGCTTCTGGATTTGTATCATCTATTCTCAAAATACATTTTCCGTTGTACATCTTTGCATATTCTGCATTAATTATGGCTGCTTTTGCGTGACCTATGTGAGGATATCCGTTAGGTTCTGGAGGAAACCTAGTTATCACTTTACCTTGAATGGCCTCATCTAATGGAGGCAATCCCTCTCTTTCCTCAATTTTTTCTTTGGGTTTTAGGAGGTTCGGGTAATTTTCCACAATTTCCTTTTTTTGTGCGTCTAATGAAATTTCATTAATTGAAGAAACAATTTCAGAAATATCTCCAATAATCTCTTTTACTCTAGTACGATATTCAGGTTTGGTTCCAAGGATTTTTGATAATACAATTTTATCTTGAGTTTTTCCTTCATGTTCAAAGGCATTTTGTAAAGCAACCTTTCTTATTTCTTTTCTTATTTCATCGTCCAAAATATAAACTCCTTATTAGAGGCAGGCTTCACGGCTTTTTTATACTAATTGAAAATTTTGTACCTAAAAAAGAGAAAAAATATCATTTTTTTAGGTATTTTCAATAGGAGTTCAAATTCTATAAAAATATCCAGACAAGGTTTACGCCAAATAAAATATTTTTAGTTAATTGAAAAAAGAAAAATTTTTCTCCAACTATTTTTTAATGCCTTTTTAGATAGATATTGATATAATTTATTTGTCCTTTCATCATTCAGCTATATGTAATTCTTTTTATTCTAATCACCAATCTTCTTTTATGGAAGATTTTTTGGTTCTAGACTTTGTTCTCAAAATTGCACCACAACAAGGACATCGGATACTCTCAATTGTTAGAAACATACTACACATTGAGCATCTTTTTTGACCAGTTTCATACCTTGAACCATTTGGTACCTTTTCCCCTTTAAATTCTACACAGATTCCTTTACAACAATATCCCATTAATAACCACTATTCCTAAATGCATCATGACAGCATGGGCATCTTGAATATCTTGATACCAATGTCAAATTACATGTGGGGCAATGTTTTCTGAAAATCATTACTTCTGAATTTCTAAATGAGGAGTTTACATCATAATATTTGCAAACACTTCTACAGGAATTTTCACTCATATTTTATCATCCTTTACATCAAAAAATCTTCCGCATTCTTTACAAAATATTCCATAATTTTCAATATTAACCGATACGTTTCCACAATCAACGCAAATTCGAATGGCCTTGTTCACAATTTGTTTTTTTGTTTCCAAATCATTTAATTGAATTACTTGTGTTTTCATGTCTATTAATAATAATAATTCCTAATTAAGTGTTATTATTTATTAGGAATTGTTATTAAAAGATAATAACTATAAATACTGTATTATTGTACCTGTTTCATGCAGCAATTAGAGGAATTAGTCTCATCCTTACGTGAAGAAGGGTTTCGAATTACTCCCCAGAGAGTGGCAATTGTAGATTATCTCCTTAGGACAGATGACCATCCAAGTGCGGAACATATACACAGAATTGTACAAAAAAAATATCCAATGGTTAGCCTTTCTACTATTTACAAAACATTAGATCTTCTCAAAGAAAAAAAACTCGTTAATGAGATTGAAGTTGATGGGGAAGCTAGATTTGATGCTCATACACACGCGCATATCAATTTAGTCTGTATTAATTGTGGAAAAATTGATGATATAGATGAAGAATCCTTAAACGAAATACAAAATCGTGCTGCAAAAAAATCTAAATATCTTATTTTAAAGGGCAGTTTTGAGTTATTTGGTTACTGTGTTAACTGTAAATCCAAATTCAGCTAAAGTTAGCAACACCATACAAATTGGTAAAACAATTTTCAATAAGTGATAATGTTTTAAAACTGGAAATTACAGTGTTTTACGAAAAGTAGATACCGTGACTGATCCAGCAGATCTATTAATCCGAGTACTATGCCGTAATGAACCAAAAGATCAATTCCCAGTTGAACTCTTGTCACTTGACTCATCAGTATTAATTATTGCAGAAATTCAATCAATGACAATATGGATAATTTCAATCATCGCAGGACTTGTAGGTACAGGAATATGCCAAGTAAAGTTTAGAGCCAACAGAGATTAACTCTCTTTTTTTATAAGTTTGAAATTATTTTTTGGAAAAGATGAAAAGTCAGAGTTGAAATAGAATCTAAGAATTAATGAATACCTTAGAGTTCGATGCTGTTATAATCTCTACCATGTTAATGGGCATATTCTCTTTTTTAGAAATATCTAGTATTTCTGTATGATGTTCATTTTTCAAATGATTTAGGAATTCTACTTCCTCAATGCCGTTACGTTTGTAACTGCAAGAAGGAAACACACAGTTGAAATTCACGAATTTTCTGCATTAAAGTTGGCATTTAACCATTTTCTTCTTCAA
>JAOTYR010000073.1 GCA_029861785.1 Candidatus Nitrosopumilus sp. | reverse complement strand
TTCCTCATTACAGGCTCATTATTTGAGGATTAAAAATATCTAATGTTTTTTGTACGCCTTTGTCGTTTATTTTTTATTTGTTAAAGATAATAACCCATATTGCTTTTCCATTAACATGAGTTATTCAAAAAAAGCTCTAGTTGGAATCATCATGGGTTCCAGTTCTGATAGCCGAATCATGAAAGGTGCTGCTGAAATCTTAGATGAATTTAAAATTAAACATGAAGATCAAATAGTATCCGCACATAGAACACCAGCTAGATTATCAGAATATGCAGAGCATGCAGAAAAAATGGGTTTTAAGGTAATTATCGCAGGTGCCGGTGGAGCAGCACATTTACCTGGCATGATGGCCTCACATACTACTATTCCAGTAATTGGAGTTCCAATTCTTGTATATAATGACAAACACACGAAAAAAACTGGCAATTCAAAATTTTCTGCATTTGGTGGGTTAGATTCATTACTTTCTATTTCAGAAATGCCTACTGGATCTCCTGTAGTTGCTGTGGGTGTCAATAAAGCTGGAAACGCGGGAATCTATGCCATAAAAATTTTAGCAAATGAATTTCCTAAACTAAAAATTAAATTAAAACAACACAAGATTATTCAACATAAATCAGTTCTAAAAGAATCCGATGAACTAAAAAAACATGGTCTTTCCAAGTTTGTCAAAAAAAAATTCAAGTAAGTAATTTAAATTGAATATTCTTTTTTTGAAATGATTCGATTAGTTTTTCTGATTGTTCTTTTCCCGCAGTTTCCAAACTTAAGGTAACTGATGCGGATCCTGCGTTGATATCTGAACTGAGCCTATCATGAACTACTTCCACGATATTTGCATTAGCTTCGCTAATTTCATCCACTATTTCCTTGAAAGCTCCAGGCCTATCAGGCAGCAAAACAGAGATCTTCAATAACCTTCCCATAGCCGCCAAGCCCTTATCGACAATTTGTCCGAGCAAATACATATCAATATTACCTCCAGCCAAAATTGAAACCACCTTTTTTCCAGGAGAAGGTTTATGAGAAATTAGATAGGCTAAACCCACAGCTCCTGCAGGTTCAATTACTACCTTCATTCTTTCCATAAGCAAAAACATTGCTTTGATTATTTCAGAATCATCTACTAGGACTATTTCATCAATTAATTCCTTTATTATTGAAAATGTTGTTTGTCCTGGAACCTTTACTGAGATACCGTCTGCAATTGTTCTTGCTCCTCCTACACTGGTAAGAGATCCTTGTTTCCAAGATTCATACATTGAAGGAAATGATCTTGATTGCACTCCGATAATTTTTATATTTGGATGTGTTGTTTTAATTGCAATTAACACTCCAGCTGCTAAACCTCCCCCGCCAATAGGAACATAGATTTCCTCGACATCTGGAATTTGTTCTAAAATTTCTAATCCTATAACTCCTTGACCTGCAATAATTTCTGGATCATCAAAAGCATGAATCAGAATTGCACCAGTTTCTTTTGCAATTTCTTTGGCTCGAGTGGAGGCTTCATCATAATTTACACCATCTAAAATTACTTCTGCACCATACCATTTTGTTGCAGATACCTTTGCAGGCGAAGCATTTTTAGGCATTACTACTGTGCATTGAATATTTTCTGCATTTGCTGCATATGCAACTCCTTGCGCATGATTACCGGCAGATGCTGCAATTACTCCTTTTTGTTTTTCTTGATCAGTTAATGTTTGTATTTTGTAATAAGCCCCTCTTATTTTGAAAGCCCCTGTTTTTTGTTGAAATTCTGATTTGAGATAAACTTTAGATTCGGTTAACATGCTAAAAGTTGGAGAATAAACTAATGCGGTTTTTCTTATTTTTTCATTTTTCATAGAATTAGCTTTTTGAATATCATCATAAGTTGGATTCATTGGAGTTGTTCCTATTTTGCTGATATATTTGACTTCTTCCTTTGAAAAATTACATTTTTAATCAATTTTTACGAATGACTCAGAAATCATACTCCTAAAGTTAGAGAATAGGTTCCAAATTCCCTTTCAAAAAGGCAGTTATAATATTATCAATTAACATATCAAAGTTTTTATGAAAAATTCTCTAAATCTTAATGCGTTTTAAAACCTCATCCAGTCTTTTTTCAATTTTCTCTTTTATTGGTTCGGATATTTTTCTGGGATCAAACAATCCTTCTTTTATATCGCCTTTAAGAAATTCAATATCAAAACTACAAAGACAACCTTCTTCTCCAGTAACTAATTTGGCATCATCAATTAAAACTGATGTAGTTTGATATGTCTCTATTAACAAATTGTCTAAATCTTTTACCAACTCTGTTTTTCTTTTATTCATAGCCTGAAAATCTATCTCAGACTTTTCTTCAATTTCTTTGTAAATTTGCTCTCTTAATTCATTATTCTCAAAAAATATTTCAAATAGTTTTTGGTGATCAAAATCTTTGTATCCTTTTTCTTTTAATTTTTCTAAAACAAGTTGATCATTATCATCAGAAAATTCCTGCTCTTTGTTTTTTGTTAAATCTAAAATTCTTGCCAATTCTTTTTGTGATTCTATAACCTTTTGTTCTGGTTTATAGTATAGCAGCACATGAAATTGTAACGATAAATGTCCCGAGATTAGGTAATTGCCTTCTTTAATTTCAAATTTTGTAAAAATTCTTCTTAAATCTTCATTGTTTGATATTGATACTTCTTGAACTGTCCAATCTTTCAAAGTTTTAATAAAATTTTCATAATAACCTCGGACTAAATCAGGATCAAAAGTTTTTTGTGCTGTAATGGTAGCATCACCTAGCATTACTTTAGTTTCAACTGTTTTTGTAAGTTCTTGAATTTTTTTTTGAAATATTTGTTGAATAATTTCATTTTTTGTGTTTAAGTTTTGGATGAATTCAATTGGTGATCTTGTTCCCAGACGCACAAAAATATCGAATTTTTGCAGCCCTTAAACCTTACACCCTGAAAATCCTATTAAGTGAAAAAAGCATACTAAGGTATATGTCACATAATGATATCATTTGTACTATTTGTTATACCAAAATAACAGTATATTTTCATGAGAAATACGAAGGAAATAGAGGAAAATGTCTGAATTGTGAGACTGATTTTCCTTTAGAATAGATTCAAAAATGACTTCTAATATAGAATCAAAGATGTCGTCAGATAATCCTGATAGTAAAAAAAACACTCCAGATGTCATAGATAGATTACTTGAGCAAAAAGGGGAAAAAGTAATAGATTCAGAAACTATGATCATCGAAACTCAAAAACGAGTTTGGGGCGCGTTGAAAAAAGGATATGAATATACTGGAGTAACTAATGATTCTGAAAAATTTTTAAGAGAAAATGTTTTTAAAAAAATCAATATTGTAGTACTCTATGTAGATTTAGTTGGCTCCACAACTATGACTTTGGAAATGCCGGCAGAAAAATTAGCTACAATTATCAGCTCTTTTTCTCAAGAAATGGCCTCAGTAATTCGTTATCATAATGGTTTGGTTCTCAAATTTGTAGGTGATGCAGTAATTGGTTATTTTAATGCAAATGAAAATACCTTATTAGCGTCAGACAATGCAGTTACTTGCGCTAAATCTATGATAACGATAATTGAAAAAGGAATCAATCCAATTCTGAATCAATATGACTATCCAGATTTAATGGTGAAAATTGGAGTGGATTATGGACAAAGTATTATTGTTAGATACGGATCAAATGAAGCAACCTCACATGTAGATTTAATGGGACCTGTGATGAACATTGCTTCAAAAATTCAAGGAATGGCAAAACCAAATCAAATTCTAATTGGCCAAGATGTATATCAAAGAATACATCCTAAAACTCAGAAAAATTTTTCCGAAAAAATTTGGGAGGAACATGAATGGAAATATCGTTCACGATTAACTGGCGAAGTCTACAAAGTTTATGAGTATAAGGGTTAAACAGTAAATTTGTCAGGACATTCGACATGTTCGTAATGATGTTCTGTGAATTTTTCTTGAACTACGTAAATCACAATTTTATGTAATTCTTTATCTTTAATTTCTTTTTTACATCTTATACATTTTTTATTTTTGCCCGTCATTGCGTATCTGCGATCTAAAATCCTACTCTATAAGGATCTGCGATCAGCTCGATTTGAGTAAAACTGACATTAATTACACTTTTTCCTATATCAACCGCCTAAAGCAAAGCAAAAATATGGTAACAAGAGACTCAAAATATGGATGAGCAAGTATTTCGACACTTAAAAGATCTTTATGGTCTAAATCATGACATTCCTCATCGAGCATTCCAATTTCCAAGATTACCGCCAGGAATAACTCATCCAATGTTCAAATTATTTGATAATCCAATAAAGGACAAATTAATCTCAGATGCAGCCAATCTTAACAAAAAATTAGATGGTTTTCAAAATTCCTACCAACAACATGCTTCTGGATTAATGACCATGAATTCAACAGGACTTGTTCCCCCAGGACATCCATTATACTCTGAAAAAAATTCAATTAAAATTCTCAAGGTAGAAAATGACAAATTATTAAAACAAAATTTGGAACTAAAGAAAAAACTAGACAAAAAAGAATCTTAACAATAATTTTTACTGGCTTTTAATAATTTTAGTTTTTTCAACACGGTGCGAATCCTTATTAATTTCTAAACAAACTTGCAGTATGGTAAAGACTCCTGCTGAAAAATGGAAAGACACCATTATTGGTTATAGAAAAACATGCCAAAAAATTATCCAGGTTTCAAAAAGTGTAAGATATGCAGGTGTGATTAATTCTTACGGTCGAACGTTAACAGGGATTGTTAGATCAGACGTAAAACCACTTCTAAAATCAGAGCAGGTAAAAAATGAATTTTTCATACTGGCAACTTTAATGAACTCAAGAAAGGATACTACTAAAGCAGTTGGCAAATTAAATTATGTTTTACTTGAACACCAAAAAGTGTCCATCATTGTTTTCCAAAAAAATAACATAACAATCTATGTTTCAATAGATAGAAAGGAAAAAAACATTACAACAATTATTTCAAAAATTAAAAAAATAATTTAAGCTGGAGTAAATCCGTGATATCCGCCAGTTTGTTCGTTTTTATCTTTGAAAATAGGTTCAAATAAGGACACAAGATAACCATCAGGATCTAAAACTACTGCATTTTTTCCTGCATCGCGCTCCACAATTTCACGGTGAATTGTAACCCCTTTCCCTCTTAATTCATCTACAGACGATTTTACATCTCCCACAAGGAATCCAATGGTAATTCCATTGTCAATAGAACTGCCAATATGTTCAGCAGTTAGGGAAGCTGGGTGTAAACTCAACAAACCGCCGGTAGTTCCTAAATCTACCCATGACCTTCTTTGATGCTTAATTGGAAGCCCAATTAGCTCATGATAAAATACAATGGATTTGTCAATATCTTTGACGGCTAAAATTACATTTCCAACCTTTTTAATATTCACAGTAAGCCCTCCGTACTCGTATGTTAAATTCTTTGTTATTGAACTTCAACCATAGTTTCGGTCCTTTCTACCCCGCTAATCTTCTGAATTTCAGTGGCAATATCCTTGATCGTTCCTAATTCATCAACCTCAATAATTGCTACTGCATCAAATTGTCCGCTTGTTGGAAAAGAATCGTGTACATGGCTAACTTTGCGTAGCCTGGCAGCTATCAATTTTTTAGGAGATTTTACCAAAATTATTGCTCTTACCAACCTAAATCTACCTCCACTTCAATTAATGTCTCAGTCGTTACAATCTCTTTAATTTTTTTAAGGTCAATAACCATTTGATTAATTTCATCCATAGTCCCACGCATTACTGCACAAATGTCTGCTCTTCCAGTTACCACCATAACATCTTTGATAATTTTTCGTTTTTTCTTTAAAACTTGTACTACAACATCGACTTTTCCAGGTTTAACTGTAATTAAGCATAATGCTCTCATGAATTAGTATACGAAATAGGAAGGAATAAAGATTTAGTCTGAGGCTTCTTGGGACCTTGCTTCCTCAAGATATGCCCTTCTTTCCTCATTGATTTTTTCTTGATCAATCGAGAGATCATCATCAATTATGGCAATACCATCACCAAAATCTTCTTGTTGAGATTTTTTAGTCTTAGTTTTTGCCTTTGCTTTTACTGTTTTGGCCTTAACGGGTTTTTTAGCTGTTTTCTTTTTACTCTTTTTTTCTGCCATCAATGTCGAAAAACAAGAGGTGTACTTGTTTATAAAAATTATGAAGAATAATTAAGTGAACAGAAACAGTGCCAGGGGCGAGATTTGAACGCGCGACAGCCCGGTCTTCAGCCGAGTGCTCTCCCAGGCTGAGCTACCCTGGCACAATAAAAATTCTTTTGGATGCAAAATTAAAG
>JAOTYR010000072.1 GCA_029861785.1 Candidatus Nitrosopumilus sp. | reverse complement strand
AAATTCTTTTCAGGTAAAATTAAACCCATGTTAGCAAGGATTGGTTCTACAATGACTCCTGCAATGTCTTTGTTTTTTCTAATTGTTTTTTGTAAATCTTCAATATTGTTATACTCTACAACCAATGTATTTCTTGAAACCTCATCTAATCCTCCATCAGACACAGAAATTCCATTATGTGCAGATCCAGAACCTGCTTTTACTAAAACAGAATCATGTGCACCGTGGTAACATCCTTCAAATTTTATTATTTTTTTCTTTTTTGTAAATCCGCGTGCTAGTCTGATTGCAGTCATTGTTGCTTCGCCACCTGTGTTCATCAATCTTACTTTGTCAATAGACGGAAAGTTTCCAATGATTAATTTTGAAAGTTCAATTTCAGATTCAGTCGGAGTACAATAAAGTGTCCCCTTGGATAGTTGGTCAGAAACAGATTTGAGAATTTCTTTTCTTCCATGTCCTAAAAGTAGTGCACCATAGCCGTTACAAAAATCAATGTAACGATTATTGTCTACATCCCAAATGTAAGCACCACTTGCTTTTTTTGTAAAGAAGGGATATGGCTCAAAATATCTAACAGGACTGTTAACACCCGAAGGAATTACCTTTTTAGCGATATTGAATAATTTTTTGGATTCAGACAACATTCAACTGTAATTTAGGTCATTATTATTCGTAATTTTCAGTTCTTTGTGCTTGGAATTTCTTTCGAAAAGCAAATGCTGCGATTGTAGTACCAATATAGGGTGCTGTCCAATACAGCCAAAGATTCTCAAGAGAGCCAGAAAATAAAGCAGGTGCAAGAGCACGTGCAGGATTCATCGAAGCACCAGAAATAAAAGCCAAAAATAAGATATCCAAACCAACAATCCCACCAATAGCAACTCCACTGAATCCTCTCAAACCCTTGGTATACACAACATAGAAGATTACTCCCATCAGCATTGTAGATGCCAATACTTCAACTGGAAAAATTAGAAGAATTGAAAAATCATAGTTGGGCACATTGGCCCCAAGATTTACTTTTTTTCCAATAAAGGTTAAAACAAAAAAAGAACCTAGTAGTGCACCAATAATTTCTGCTACAAAATAATACAAGACTTGAATTTTTGAAATATGTCCTGTAATGTAGTATCCAACAGTTACTGCAGGATTAAAATGAGCCAAAGATATCTTTCCAAAAGAGTATACGCCTATTAGTAATGCAATAAATGGTGCAAGAGCTGCAAATGGGATTCCCAAATCTCCATCAAATACTTCAGCATCATACACAATTGAACCAGTTGCAAAAACTACAAGAATAAATGTACCAATTAATTCAACTGTAAAAATTTGTAAATTCGAATATGATGTCAACCGATTACCTCAAGGGATTTAATCAAATTAATCACTTCAAATTTTATTTTATCACGAATTATTCGTACATCATCAAGTGATTTATTTTTTGGATCAGGAATATTCCAATCAAGTACATCTTTTACAAATAATGAGGGACAAGATTCCAGATCCATGCAACCCATGTTCACAGTTTTAGATGAATTTGTAATCATAGAATCAGATAATAATTTTGGTTGTTGATCAACCATGTCAATTCCAATTTCTTTCATTACCTGGATTACAGTTGGTTTTAGTTGAGATGATGGTGTGGGTCCAGCACTTAAAACATTGAATCGTGTTGGAGCAAATTTTCTAAAAAAGGCTTCAGCCATTTGACTCCTACCAGCATTTTCTACGCACACAAATAAGATATTTTTAGGCATTTCACACTATAACATAAATATTAATTCATATAAATTTAGATTGATATGAATGGTGTAGATCTTTTAAAATGTATTTGCGATGAGACAAGATTTGAAATTTTAGAATTATTACAAAAAAACAAAGAACTTTGTGTAAATGATTTTGTAAATAAATTAAAAAAGGAACAACCGCTGGTATCACATCATCTAAAGACATTAAAAAAATGTGGGATTGTCAAATCAAGAGATGAAGGGAAAAAGGCAATGTATTCAATTTCAAACAAACAACTATCAGAATTAATATCAAACATCGCAAAAACCAGTAAGAAGATTCCGGTCTTATGTTCAGATAATAACTGTTGTTAAAATTTTTCAGTTCGTACTACGCCAACATCACTAACGTAAAGTACTACAGCAAAATTTGCAAATAATGTTCTAGAAATTTCTTCTACAACATCTTGTAATTTTTCTTCACGCATGATCACTTCAACTTTAACATTTTTCTCAGTTTTTAGCCCATGGCCACGTAATCCACGAGCTCCATTTCCATCTACTTCATAAGTTGTATATCCAGTTATTTCATGTTTCTTTAGAATTTCAATGATATTTTTTTGTGCAAGAATCTCACAAGTAATTGTAAGTAATTTTATAGTATAGAGTTTCATATCCAATCTTTTATCATGTAATTGAATAAATCTATCGATCCTTAACCGTTATGTACAATAGACGAGATAGCAAACATGATTGGTAATAAAACTATGATGTTATATGGAAATGTAATTCCTAAAGCAGATGTGATGTAAAGGCTAGGATTTGCTTGTGGGATTGCATGACGTAAAACTGCAGGTGCTGCAATAAATGAAGCACTGGCTAAAAGTAATCCAAACATAACTGAACCACCTAAACTTAAACCCATGGCAGTTGCAACTAAAACACCAATAACTCCATTGAATGTAGGCATGATTACAGCAAATGCAGTAAGAAAAACTCCAACCTTTTTGATATCATCTAGTCTTTGACCTGCAATGATTCCCATTTCTATCATAAAGATAACAATTGCACCAGTAAACATTTCATCAAAGACAATCTTGATTGAACCAAATCCTTCTTCGCCTATGATATAACCAATGACAATACTTCCCAAGAGAATAACAATTGCTTTACCAGTAACGGATTCATGTAATACTTGGGAGAGTTTTGTTTTTGTTTCTTGAATCCCTATCTCAATGTCAGAGGTATCATCTTTTGTGAATGACTGTTTTTTTTGACGAATTTGTTTTGAAACTGCCATGTTTGTCAAAAATATTGCCATGATAAAAGCAACTGGTTCTAAAATAGCTAAAATGGCTGCCAGATATCCTTCAGAGGTAACGCCTTGATTTTTAAGAAAAGATAGTCCAACTGAAAATGTTACAGCACCTACTGCACCGTAAGTAGATGCTAGCGCATAAGAGTCAAAAATATTGAATTTTCCCAATCTTCGTAAAATTTGATAGTGATTTAACGTAAATAGCAATGAAAGAGCAATTGCAACTAACATAGGAATCAACATATTTTCAAATCCAGTGTTTCTCATTTCTATTCCACCATGAAGTCCAATTGCTGCAAGAAGATAAATTGGCAAAAATTCTGAAATTGCTTCAGGAATTTTTAAATCAGATTTTATTCTAGCTGCAATAATTCCAAACAAAAAGAATAGAATTATCGGTGTAAGAAGATTTGACTGAATTAATTGTAATATATCCATTTGAATATATCAAAAAAAAAATGCTGAAATAAAAATCAAGGCATTAAAAAATTAAACAAATAGATGAATTAGATAAGTAAATCCCATTCCCAGGGCAGCACTTCCAGGAATAGTGATTACCCATGAAAATATAATTTGTCTACTAACATTCCAACGTACAGCACGTTTTCTGCGTGCAGCACCTGCACCCATGATAGTACCGGTAATAGCATGAGTTGTACTTGCAGGAATCCCAAAAACAGCAAATACCGCCAACATCAATCCACCACCAGTTTCTGCTGCAAATCCTTGGTATGGTCTGAGTTTAGTAATTTTTACACCAAGTGTTTTGATAACTTTGTACCCTCCAAAGAAAGTACCTAAGCCCATTGCAGTTGCAGCAGCTAAGATTACCCATAATGGCATTTCAAGATCAGGAATTAATCCTGCTGAAAATAGAATTAAAACGATAATACCCATTGTCTTTTGTCCATCATTTGCTCCGTGAGTTAAAGCAAACCAAGCTGAAGAAATAATTTGTAATTTACCAAATGTTTTGTTAACAGGTCCTGGTTTATAATTTGCAAAGACTGTAATTATTAAAGTGGTTAACAGCAGACCGAAGATTATTCCACCAATGGGTGCAATAACAATTCCTGCAAAAACTTTGGTCAATCCACCATAAACTAATTTTTCAAATCCTAATCCTGCAATACCTGCACCCATTATACCTCCAACCAAAGAATGACTGTTTGAAATTGGTAATCCAAAATAAGTACAAAGAGTACTCCAACCAATTGCTCCTGCCAATCCACCTACAATCATGTAAACTGTGATGTCATCAGGACTAACAATTCCTTTTGCAATAGTTGTTGCAACAGCAACACCAAAAACAAATGGCCCTATGAAATTCATTGTCGCAGATAAACCTACAGCATGAATCGGTTTTAGAACACGTGTTCCTATAACAGTAGCGACAGAATTAGCAGAGTCATTGAATCCATTTACAAAATCAAAGATTAATGCAACAATGATTGCGCCTATTGCTATCTCTATCATTAAATCATCTCACGTATACTTCAAGACAATATCTTCAATGACATCTGCAACATCCACACATCTGTCCGATGCAGTTTCCATTGTTTCATAGATATCTTTTAGTTTGATGATTTTGATTGCATCATCACTTTCAAAAAGATCTTTGATTGCTTCTCTATAGAGATCATCCACTCGGTGTTCAATATCACCAGTATTTCTACAGTGTTGAATCATATCTTTAGGATTTTTAATTTTCTGTAATTTTGATATCATATACTCTACTTCTTTAGTAGCCTTGACCAGTTCATCTGCAATTTCTACACAGTATGGAGGAGTAATTTTGATTTGGTAGCTGTAAACTCGTGCTGCAATACCATCCATGAAATCAATTACATCATCTATTTTCGATGCAATTCTTTGCATATCTTCACGATCTAAAGGAGTGATGAATGTCTTGTTTAATTCGGAAAAAATATCACGTGTTAAAATATCGGCTTCAGTTTCAAGTTGATGGATCTTTTTACTCTGCTCAACATTAGTAAGATCGGAGAATAAAACCACAACTGCTTCAGAGGTTTCAACTGCTTTTTTTGCTAAATTATCAAGAATTGTTAAAAGTTCTTTTTCATTGGATTTTATCCAAGATAACCATTGCCCCATAATTCAATGAATATAATTTTGGATATAGGACTAATGAACATAAGATCTATTGTTCTATATAGAAACATGTGATGTTACAAATTATGATCTGATCGTATTTTGAAAAATATTGCAGATATAAAAAAGGAAAAGAAAAAAGGAATTATTCACGAACTGTGAAACCTGGACCCCATTGATCTGTGTTTCTTAGATCAAAAGTACTTGGAGTATTTGCTTTTTCTACATCAAACATTGTATCATATACAGGATTGTTTGGATGATATCCTTGACATTCAAAGTCAAAAATATTTTCTAGTGCGAATTTATTTTTGACATAACTCTCTTCAGAATTTGTATCGGTCGAAACAGTGTAATCAATTGCTCTGCAATTTACAAAGTTAAAACCACGAATTACTTCTTCACCTGAAACCAAGTCAACATCAATGTCAACTAGAACTTCGGAATGTACTCCATTAACACCTTGAATTTTCAAAGTATTATCCACATTGTTGTATAGCATCGGATAATCTCCAACGATTCCTCTTAGTTCTATAGTAGGATATGTTGCCTTGCGAGTAATTGAATCACTGCCAGTATCTTCTGTAACAATTAGCACATCACTTTGTTTAAACATGGAAAAATCTATGGTTTCAATACCATCAACAAAAGTAAAAGTGCTAATAGCACTTAGACCCTTGTCAGTATTCTGAATTGGTTCCACATAATCATTTGAGATATGAGCAGTTTTCCAAATAGGTGCATCGCCTCGAAGTTCTTCATAATACAGGTTTATTGGATTAATTCCAGAACAAGTAAAAGTTGATTGAAGAACTAAAGCGAATCCACTTTTTCCAGTATATCCTTCTTCCTTATCGGTCTGAGTAGTTATTCGAGCGTCAGATATACGACAATCTTTGAAATCAAATCCTCTTAGCACGGATTCATCATTGTAGAACTCTACTAATGCATCAAAATCAACATTAGAAGAAACACTCAATCCAGATACTTGTCTTGATTTATCAATTGCATTAAACAGTAGCGGATAGTAGTCCAAAATTCCTTCTACTTGAAATTCTGCAACAACATTATCAGAAGAGTCTTCATAACCTGAAACTAGATTAAAGACAGGAAATTCAATTTTTTCTGCCCCATTTTCAAACATTAGGGTTACTGAAGTTTTTATATCGTTAGCAAAATTAAATCCAGATTCACCATAATCAGTAAAGGAATCATTTGATATTATTTTTGCATCATTGTCAATATTTACCCCACTACATACAAAATCAATCTTATCCACAATAGCAAATCCAACTTCTT
>JAOTYR010000071.1 GCA_029861785.1 Candidatus Nitrosopumilus sp. | reverse complement strand
CATGTTTGATTCAATAAGAAATGAAAACATAACAGTTGATTTTATCATAAATAATGCAGGGGTATCCGGTCCTGTTACTTGTTTTACTAATGCGCCACTTGATGATTTTAAAAGTACAGTTGGAATACATTTGACTGGAACATTTTGGGGTTCAGTGCAATCGCTAAAGGTTATGAAGGAAGGTGGAAAGATAATTACAATATCTACATTCTTTACAGAAGAAAGACCACTAGAGCAAAGACCTTACAGATTCCGAAGTCCATATACAGCTTCTCAAGGGGCAAAAAACAGACTGGCAGAGTTAATGTCTTGGGAATTAACTGACAAAGGTATCATATCCATTGCAACAAATCCAGGTCCTGTACATTCAGATAGAATTTACAAAACAGTTTATCCAAAGGCAGCATCTGAATTCATGCGAGTAAGTGGCTTTGAAGATTTAACTCCAGTGGAAGTCGATGAGGCAAACAAAGAACTCTTGCCATTACTGGGAGAAGATGAAAATACTGTAAAACAGGGAATTGCACATGCTGCAATAAAATTATCTCAAGAAAATAACAAAGATTCAGATAAACTAACTGAAACTCTAACGAATCTATTAAACAAAATTCAAAGTATTGCAGAAAAAGTTCAAAGCAATACATCCCACATGATTGCAAACAAAGAGTTCCTGTCACAATCTCAAGTAGCAGAATCAGTTCTCAATTTGTGTGATGACGAGATTGCAAAAATCATTAACGGTAAAGTAATTCCCGGAGATAGAGTATTTTATCCAGTAAAGCCACATATTGGAACTGCTACCCCAGGAGTCCATCAACCAGACTTTACTGGAAGAACCATTGTCTTTACAATTGATGGTACTGATAAAACCGATTCAGATAGGGTGCAATATTTGGCATCACATGTAGAAAAAAATGGTGGGAAAGTTGCCTGCTTTATCTCTGAATCCACACCTAAAGACATTCAGGAGGCAATCAGTAGTAAATTCCATTCTCATATTGTAAATATCAAAAATCCTGATGAGATTGCAAGATGGTTAGAAACTGCAAATAATAACCTTGGAAAAATTCTTGCAGTAATTCATGTTACTGGCAAATTACCTGAAATCCCAAAATTAACAGAACTAACAAGGGCAGGATGGGAAAAGTTGATTGAAAAATTCATCACCACCCCCGCTGCGGTAGCTCAGAGAGCCTTTGAGCAGTTTGTTCCAGGGGGTGCAAAGGATCCACGTCTTTACAAGGATGCAGCAGGTGCAATGATGATAATAGGCCCGGATTTACCATCAGGAAGAAAAGTTTCAGGCACTCAGAGAGCTCAAGTTGAAGTATTCAGAGGAGCACTGCGACCATTTACAACTACAGTAAACCAAGAGCTCAGCGATGTTTTAAAATCAAAAATTAGAATGTTTTCAGTATTTCCAGGATCTGTTGCAGGGGCAGAACCAAATAATGAAAACATCGCTCAAGCGTTAAATTTCATAGTATCAGAGAATGCTGCCTCATCATCTGAAGTTACGTTTTGCGTTGATGAATCAAGATAAGAATGAAAAGATTCTCAGAGTTTAGAGTAGGAGACAAGTTTTTCTCAACATGTAGTATTTCAGAAAAAGAGCTTGATGAGTATTTCAACTTCTCGCGAGTAAAAAATGCATTTCTAGAAGACTATGGAAGCAAGAAACGACAAATGGTTTCAGGGCGAGCAGCATTATCAAGAATGGAAGGAGAGTTTACAAGACTAAATCAAATTTATGGAAATCACATAATCTTTATTGGAACAGACGGTGATCCAGATTGGGATTACAGAAGCACAAGATTTCTTAAACCACTTCATACAGATGAAGTTCTAAAATTACAATACACAATTTCTGGAAAAGAAGAAATTGATGAGGATTATGGAAAGATTGCAGTAGACTTTGAAGCAATAAACAAAGAAGGTGAAAAAGTTCTAGTATCACACAAAAACCTGTATAGAATCAAAAAAGAACCACCAAGATAAAATTAAAACTGGAGAGCCCACATGTCTCTCCAGATTCTAGAAAGTTGAAACTTAGAAGACAAACATCCCTTGCAGAATTAGTATAAAAGCAACATCGTTTCTTTGTGATTAAAGTCCCTAGTCAGTTATTAATAAAAATAGATTATTGCTCAATGAATCAAAAAACATCTTGACAGCTGCTGCAATAATTACTATAGAGACTAGAATCTGCAAGTATCTTTCATTAATTTCAACGGACAATCTGGCTCCAATTAGGCCACCTACAAAAGATCCTGCACCAAGTAAACCAGCTTGAAGAAAATCAGAATGCCCCAATAAAGTGTGAACGATAACTCCAGATAATGATGCAAATAGTAAGATGAGTTGAGATGTAGGTGCTGCCTTTTTCATTGCCATTCCCATACCAACCACCATTAAAGGAACAAAGATTATTCCTCCGCCAATTCCAAAAAATGCCGAGATTATTCCGGCAAAAAAGCTTGCACCAATTGCAAATACCATCATCTGTTTTGAGAAATTCTGTTCTTTGCTCTCTATTTTCTTTCTCAAAAAAATGTAAATTGCAGATGCTATCAGTACAAATCCAAATAAAATCTTAAAGACTTCCGGTGTTACATCACTGGAGATGTAAGCCCCAAAAACAGTTCCAGGAATTGTTAATATACCAAGTTTTAATCCAAGAGAAAATTCAACACGTTTTTGTCTAGAGTAAGAAATTGTGGAGGCAACTGCATTAGTAAACGCTGCAAAAAGGCTATTACTAGCTGCAAGAGTTGGAAAAAATCCAAAAAATGTCAAAATCGGAACCACAATAATTCCTCCACCCAATCCAATCATAGAGCCCAGTATTCCTGCTCCAAATCCAAGAGGGATAAGCCATAACTGATCAATCATTGTAAACGTCAATCAAACAATCTTATTGTATATTAAATTCCCTGCAAACCGGTCTTTTTAAAATAATAATGAAATTACTAGAATAGGTTTAAAATTTGAGGTATGGATGAATTTATTCGAAATATGTCAAAATGGGAGTTATTCATTTTTGGTGCAAAGTTTAGAAGGTTTTAGATATTGTGGTTTTATGCAGGTTAAAATCCTTGGTGATTGCTTGTAAAATTTTATCAGGATCCATTGGTTTCTTCAAAATCCCATTAATGCCATCCCTCCTTAACAAATCCTTATTGGTAAACTCGTGACACAGTTTTGAAGAAAATATGAATATATTTTGGTTTTTAAGAACTTCATTAGTTGCCAATGTCTTAATTATTTGCTCTCCAGTAAATTTAGGCATACAAGTATCTAAAAGTATAACATCAAAATGTTCTTTTTGAATTTGCTCTAGCGCCTTCCAGGAATCATTTATTCCATCACATTGAAATCCTTTTGAATTGAAGTATTTTGAAAGAGCAGATGTGGTCTCTTTGTTGTCATCTACTATGAGTATTTTCATAATTTAAGATACTATTTTTCAATATATTGATAATTGTTTGTTCATCTGAAACAAATTTAGACTTTATTCTGGAAAAAATTAGGCATGAGATATCTCCAGATACTGGAGAACTAAGATCTATAAGAAAAACATTGAAAACTATTCCTCATAGTAAAGAATTGTCGCCTGCTTGTTATGGTTTATTGAATGATGATGAATTAGATCCTAATATTGGAAATAGGGAATAGAGTCGAAATATCGTTTTATGAATTTTATTCCTGCAACGATTATTACTGGAACATCTCGAAACCTAATGAATATACCGACAGCTAGAAAAAGAGAAAGGCTACTCTTTTCAGATATGGTGTGTATCAATTTTTCGATAATTTTATGGAGTTAGTTTGGAACTATAAATTTCCACAAATAACCTTCTTCGTTTGTGGTAATCTCCAATAGAAGATCTTTTTGAGCAAGTCCACTTATCTCAGTTTTGCTCGTAGTTCTTTTTGCCTCTAAATGGTGAGTATTTGCAGCATCAATCCATGCCGAAATTGTCTCAAATTCTCCAGGTTTTTTAATTTCCCAGCAATCACATACAAGTGACTCGGTCATGATTTCATATATAATTTTGATCTCATTTAGTTGAGATACATTTGGATCTGCTTGAATTACTCCTATCACATATTTTGGAGAGTTAGAAAGTCCAACCATGTGAATATTTCCTAGATAGTGCCCATCTGAATCTAAAAGTTCAGTTGATGTACAATATTCAATGGTATTTTGTATAGATTCATCTGCAAAAAAGGTACAGTACTGTTTAATTGAAAATCCTTTTAGATTTAAAGCAGAGGACATTGAAATGTTGTACTTTGCCAACAGAGATTTAATCTCTTTATTGGTCCCAACGTATGAAATTGATAGTGTTTCACCTTCATGGTTCTCTTCTGAAGGAATCATTAACGTGGGAATTACAATAGTTGCAATAATTACTAGAGCAATTCCAGAAAAAATAGAAATCAATATTTTTTTATTCATTTTTTTTAGAATTTGTTGTTCCAAGATAAGGTTTTGCAATTTTAAATTGAGATTAGGCTAAGCTTGGAATCTTTTGTAATTTTAAACTGCTCAATAAATCCTGAAGTAACCTCTAAAATATATCTGGCTTCTCCACTTGGTACAATACTCTGACATGCCATAATTTCAGTTGCAGTCTTGCATGGTGGAACACCTTTCTCAATGTGCACAATGTTACCATCATCATCAAACCAAATCATATCTAATGCAAATTGCATGTTTAGCATCCATAAAGAGTAAACTCCTGGTTCATTGAAAACAAAGATCATTCCTTGATCATATGGTAATTGATCTTGAAACATCAACCCGCGAATTCGTCGTGGTTCAGTATCAGCTATTTGTACTTCAAGTACAGTATCATCGACCTTGATTGTTCCACGGGGGAATTCAACCGATTCTAACTTACTGTCACTCGGAATTGAGAGTATTCCCACAATTCCAATAATTATAGCAGCAGCGGTAATAGGAATCAAAGCCTGAGCTCTACTAGTCACAAAAGTCTATGTTTTTTTCCTTTTAAAATATCTTAACTAAGAAAAAAAATCCAAACAAGATTGATTGAATAGCACCTTTTTCTATAAGACAGTAAATTCATTTGATAAAAATACCTTCGTAAATCAAATCATTTACCTGTCAATTTGTATCGTTTTTAATCCATTCATGAATTAATTTTGAATTTGTTGATTTAATTGATTTTGAATCTCATCAACAATTGAAATCTGTCTGCTTGATTCAAATGGTACTGGAATACTTTGCCCCAATAATTCAAAATAAGCCGTTCCACTAACACCAATATCCATTACACCTTCCGTGTCAACAACAGATTCTATCGCAGGAGAGAAACTATCTTTTTGAAAATTCTGCAATATTTCAATCTCTTTGGTCCCTCCAGGGTTAATTGAAGTGTTAATTTCACTTGAACCTGTTCCAATAGGAATTCCGTTAATTGATAATTCATACGATAGTTCAGGAATGTATACTGGCAGTAATCCATTATTGCTTAACTCAAAGACCAATCCAAGATTAATTCCCGCAATTACATTTAATGCAGCTGAAATCCAATCTCCAGATAAAACCTCAAGACCCAATTTTATTAGAGAAGGCCATGACAAATTCTCCAATTCAATATCAACTGATGAGACGTTGCTAAACGATACATGAACTTGAGTATACGAATACGCAGTTAATCCTAAAATTATTGCAACTATAGCTATGACAATAGATACTATGATAATTATCGTTTTTTTCAATGCAATAAGAAAAAACATGAAAAAATTAAGTGTATTGTAAATAACAGAAATCAAGCCCAATCAAAGGGGCAATAGAAGAATAGACCTGATTTCTATATTTAATTCAAGGCTTGGGTATTTAGTCAAATATCCAAATTCTTACCAGATCCTAAAGGATATGAATAAAGATAATCATTACCCATTACCAAAATCAAATACCAACCCAAACTTCCCTCAAGATTTTATTCTAATACACTTCTTGTTTTTTATGGAACTAAAAATTGGGTGTACTGGTTGGAGTTATGATGGCTGGTCAGGCACGTTTTACCCAAAAAAACTAGAAAAATCCAAATGGCTTCAGTATTATTCAGAGATTTTCTCCATAACAGAGATAAATTCAACGTATTACAGAATACCCGATCAAAGCATCACAAAAAAATGGAATTCAGACACTCCTGATTCATTTAGATTTACCGCCAAGTTTCCATCAATCATAACACACGAGCATAAACTAAAAGATGTTAAAGAACATGTTTTTAAATTTTTATACTCATGTATCCCTATATATGAAAAAATTCTTGCGCTAGTTTTGCAGCTTCCTCCCTCGTTGACGTTTCAAGAAGCCAAGCCAAGGTTAGAAGAATTATTTTCATATTTGCCTGAGGATTTCAAGTACCCTATTGAAGGGCGACATAAATCGTGGTTTACAGATGAAGCTTTTGATTATCTAAAAGATAAGAATTGCTGCCTAGTATGGAATGAAGTTCATGGAGTAGACAACCCTACCAAATTAACGTCTGACTATACTTATCTTCGATTAATTGGAGACAGAACAATTTCTGAATCACAGTTTGGTAAAGTGATAATTGAT
>JAOTYR010000011.1 GCA_029861785.1 Candidatus Nitrosopumilus sp. | reverse complement strand
AATTTGTTTGGAATAATTTAATTAATTCCTCATGTGTAACTACTTCTTCTGTTGGGGGCCTTTCAATTAATTCAACTTTTTCATTAATATCCAAATCAAACCATCTTCTATATGGTAAACCTATAAAGATTCTGACAATGTATTAAGAAAAGAAAACTGAAGAAAAACTGTTAAACCTTTTTTAATTAAAAAATGAATATTATTTGCAGCTTTTTTTATGTTTTCTTAATTCTTCAGAATAATCAAATTCTGCACCACAGACTCGACATTTTTCTTTCTTCTTATTATGTGCCTTTTCTTGGTGTTTTTTTAGCCTCTCTAAATCTGGCAGTACCGTTCCACATTTCTTACATTTTGTTTCATTTTTACTTGATCCAAACAATCCCATGATTACTATATTCTTCTACCAGAAATGATAGTTTAATCTTTTTAAAATTGAGAATTATCTCATTTATCTTAATTTTATAAAAACTAAGGTTTCATGACTATAAATTAATAAAAAATACAACTATGGCTTTCAAAAATGAAAATTGTTCTCCAATGAAAAATTATTTAAAACAATCTTAAAAGATCAAAATGCAAATTTAATGTCATTATTGAAATATTTTTTTGCTAAAGTTTAATCAACATTAAGATTCTGAATCTAATTGTTTTCTCGGTCTTGTACTAAGATAAAAGGCATGGGCACTAATGATAAATGCGGCTAGAAAAACCTTAGTTGCAAAAACCAGATTCCAAGGTCTTTCAGGATCAGGATAAGCAATAGATAGCATATCAATATCTGGGACTTGACCATTAATTATCCCAGCAGTGATTTGTGCATTTAATACTGTAAAATTATACAAAACCTCGTACAAAGTAATAATCGCAAAACCTAGTAACATTAATTGTAATAGAGCCATTCTCATACCAACAATCTTGTTTCCAGCAGTTTTCTTCCAACCAATTCTTGATACACAATACCATCCAATTATGGTTGAAAAAAATATCCACGTTGAAACTCTTGCAAAATTTTCAAAAGGGATTACAGTATTATGAATTGTTTCACCCATAACATATTTTCCATTTTCAATCCATTCAATTGTGGTAACATATACACCAAATACAAGTGAAGATACCATGATGAATCCACATACATAAAAAATATACAAAAAAACTTTGTAAGCTGCATCTGATTCTTCAAGATGACCTGGTTTCATCATGCGTTTCCCAATTTTCGAAATATAAAAATTCATAGTATTACAAGGATGTTTATAGATTAGTTGGATATTCAACGATTATGACCAAGTTCTTAGGTGAGGCTCAATGAATACTCTAGGAAATCTAATAGGTGAAATATGTAACCTAATTTTACCAATTTCTGAGGAAACATATCAAGGAAATCTTGACTCTGAAGTTGCTGTATGTACTCTTTCAAGCCTAGATCTTCTTAGAAAAATGGTCCATTCTGACATTTTTCCTCACATTTCAATTGTGGGAAGATTACTTTCAGAAAATAAAGGAATTGATGCAATTATACGACATGTAAATAATAATAGAAAAATTAAAACAATTATCTTATGCGGCAAAGAAGTTTGGGGACATAAAGCAGGACACTCCTTGCTGAAATTATATGAAAATGGTATTGATAATAATGGAAGGATTATTGGTTCATCTAGTCCTGATCCTATTCTTACAGTTTCTAAATCTCACATTAATTATTTTCAAAATAAAATCAATCTTGTAAATATGATTAACGAAACCAATTTTAACAAAATTAGACAAGAAATAACTCAATAACCAGTTCTTTGTCTTTCTCTGTTAATTTCATTTTTTCTCTTATATTCATCAACGATATCATCTGGAGTTAAATTAAGTTCTAGGGAAGCTTGCACAACAAAATGCCAGATATCAATTAATTCTTCTCTTGCTTCGACTACATTAAAGGGAACTGGGGTCTTCCACCATTTCCAGTTAGTAGTTCTTTGAAGTTCAACTGCTTCATGCATAATTGCTGTACACAAAGCCGAAACTTTACCTTCAGAATCTTTTGGATATCTATCCAAATTCATCATTTGTGATAATCCTTTTTGTAATTGGAATATAGTTTCTAGCCGGTCTTCAACTTTTTCAGATGCTTCTTGAGACAATTAATAATTTCTAAACACAAATTATTTAACTTAAATCTTTTTAGAAACGAATCATTTTTTCATATAATTTTACTCGTTTTGTGATATCTGATTTCTTTAATTGAAGTAATCCTTCTAATCCATACTTTTCAACGGCAAAAGATCCTAAAACATTTCCATAAACAATAGCTTTTTTAATTTCTGACAGACGTATAGATCTTTTACTAGCCAAATGTCCAATCATCGCGCCAGCAAACGAATCTCCGGCCCCTGTAGGATCAACTACATCTTCTAATGAAAATCCAGCTGAGGGAAAAATTACATCATCAAAAAACATCAGAGATCCATGTTCTCCTTTTTTGATAATTACGTATTTTGCCCCCCATTCCATCATTTTTTTGGCGCATTTTATCAAGTTGAATTCTTTGGTTAGAAGTTTTGCCTCTTCATCATTTATTACAACAGCATCAACAGATTTTATCATCTTTATCACGGATTCGCGTTTTGTGGAGATCCAAAAATCAATAGTATCACACATTGAAAATTTAACCTTATCAAATTCTTTAATTAGATTGATATTTTGATTAGGATCATTATTTGCTAAATAAACAAATTGTGATTTTTTATATTCATCTGGAACTACTGGTTTAAAATTCTCTAACACATTGAGTTCAGTTTTTAAAGTTTCTCTGGTACTTAAAGTACTGTCAAATTTTCCATCATAACGAAAAGTCTTTCCTTCCTTAGTGGTAAACCCTTTCAAATCTAGATATTTTGATAAAATTTCACGATGTTCTTTTGGAAAATCTTTTCCTACAACTGCTATTAAACCAGTATTTACAAAATTACTTGCAGATATTGCTGCAAATGTTGCTGCCCCTCCTAAAACATTTTTTAAAATTTTATTTGGAGTTCGTATAGTATCTAAAGCCGTAGATCCAAAAACAGTTAGCATTTTATAAAAAACTAATCTTGATGTATAAATTCCCTTGCTTGTTCTTCTGTTGGATAGAATACAAATGGAACATCAATAGTTGAGAATAAAACATCATACTTTGTTATCCCACTAATCTTCACTATTGGAACTTTTTCAGAGTCTGTATTAGATTCTGTTTGAAATGATCCACTAACTATACTGTTACCTAATGCTGGTAAGGTGAATGGTTCTAACTTTCCCTCTCCTACGGTTTTACCATCTGCTATTACAAAAAAATCAGTTTCTCCTGCAGTCAAAATCAATAAGGAAGGATTTTCAAATTCTAATTCTACATTATACGCTGATCCACGGTCAGTTTTTTCTATAAGATCACTTTCTGTAATAACCACTCCAATTTGTGAGGCCGAAGCATATTGTGAATATCCAAAAATACTCATGCCTATAACAAATACGATAATTACTACCTTTCTGGAATTATTCATAGGTAGTATTCAAAAAATTCCTTTTTAATCTAAAAGAGAAAAAATCCAAATAACATGTGTAAAAATTTTGATCTATTCTTAAAGCTCCTTAGAGCTAACAGAATAAATTAAAACTCGTTAATTCAGATATTGATGGCCAAAATAAAGCTGAAATTTGGGGAAAACGAAATTGAAGTAGATTCTAGAGATTTTTATGTTGATAATCAAAGCTTAGGAGAAGTTATTGAAAATCTAGCAAAACTAATGGAAGAAAATCACAGCGAGCCAATTTACGAGAATCCATCTAGCATTCCTATTCCTAGCGAATCTAATTATGAAAGTTTGAATTCTTTAGAGGATGTCGAAATTTTTGAACCAGAATTCAACGAACCAAAAGCTATCTTATCAAATGAAATTAAAGACAAATTAAAAATTTTAGAGAAAAATACCTTCTTTAATATTCCAAGAACAGTTACAGAAACTGTAGAACAATTACGAGAATATGGTTGGGTTGCAAGTCCTCTAGATGTCTCAAAGTCACTTGTAAATATGGCTTCAAACAAAGAAATTTCCAAAGATTCTACAGAGAATAGAGCACATTACTTTGTCCAAGAAGCACTGTTACCTAATTAATCTTATAATTACACCTGTCGCAAGAATCAAAAATTTCTCCATCTAAGTGATCAAAGTGAGTATTACAACTTTTACATGTATGATGCATATCAAAATATCCATCCTCTTCAGTTGCCCCAACTTGATTTGTTTTAAGATCTGTTTTTCCACATTTAATACAATGACATCCACATTCAATTTTCATTATTCTTTAAACCAGATAATCTATGTATAGTTCTTCCATCTATAGAAACTATTGGAAAAAAAAGAGTAATCCCACTTGAAATTGATGATCATTTCAAACTTTTTGGAAAAGAACCATGGGAAGTAGAATATGGAGAAAAGTGCCCAGTTTGTAATATTAGAATAGACGAATATGGTTTTTGCTCTTGTGGATCAGGTGGAGATTAAATTTAGTCCTTTTTTCGTTTAAAGAAAAACACACCAATTATGATTATTCCAATAATAATTCCTACAATAACATATTCAACTAAAAATTGATTTTCTTCAACAACATCAAATTCTTCAATATCTGGTACTAAAGAGCCCGCAATAGAAACATCACCAGAATTTTGAGGTCTCATATTTAGCCAAACATGTGTTCCATTATTGATATACTCATGAAAAAATATCTTTTCTTCATCTAACATTACTTGATAGGGACCAAATAACAAATTTACAGGAATGATGGTTGTAACAAATTTGTTATTTCCCTCTACCTCAAAACTCATTTCAGAAGATCTTGGATCAAAATTAAATTGATTTATCGTTGCCCATGTTCTAATTTCAATCAAAAAGTTGGCATCTTTCATTTTTACACTTTCAAATAATTTTGGCTCATCTAAAGAATATTCCAAAATCATCTTACAACCATGGCATTTAATCCCATCTGTTTCACCTAGATATGCAGGGTTTTCATTTACAAAAATCAGGTTTACCTCTTCAGGAAACAAGAAGGACGTACTTTCAAAATATAGAAAATCCCAAGTCCAAACATTGTTTTCTAGAATTAATTTATCTTCAAGGTTGTATTCAATAATTGTATCTTGATTTGATGGGAGAACTATTAAAGATTCATTATTCGTCAACTCCCCATATTGAAGATCATTCCCTTCAATGTCTTTAACTGAAAGATTTGTTTTTGTACCATCAATCAAGTCTATTTGGAGAGGGGAATCTAGATCAGGAACTACATGAATTACATGCACACCTCCTGTTGAATTGATTCTTACTTCAACTAATTTTTGTTTGGTATTTTCATCTAACAATTGAGCATTTGCCATTGGAATAATAACTATTATTGAAAAAATTATTAAAATTACAGAGTAAAAATTCATCTATTCCACTGTTACACGAAGCATTTTAGCCTCTTCCAAAGGACAATCATTACCGTCTCTTTGTAAATTAACAATTTTATCTGCAACTTCCATCCCTTCAACTACTTCCCCAAATACTGTATACTGTCTATCCAAAAAGGTACTATCAGTTGTTACAATGAAAAACTGCGAACCTGCACTATCTGGATCTTGTGATCTTGCCATAGAAACAATTCCACGCAGATGAGATCTGGAATTAAATTCAGCCTTAATTGAATAACCAGGACCTCCCGTTCCCCAAGTATTTTTATCTCCACCTTTGGTATTTGGATCTCCACCTTGAATCATAAATCCCGGAATGACTCTATGAAAAAGAGTTCCATCATAAAATCCATCTCTAGCTAATTTTTCAAAATTTCTAACTGTTTCAGGAGCTAATTCTGGAAACAATTTGATAGAAATTATTCCAATATTTGTATCAATTATAATATTACTCAATAAGAAAATTCCACAACATCACCTTAAGAATCTTTTGTGTAAAAATTCTTAAAAATTATTATAGATGATTATTTTAAATTGAAATTTTTTAAAACCTAATCCGTTATTCGTTAAAAAATTATTATTTTTCTTCAAATAAGATCTGCATAAATAAATAACTAAGTCGTAAATTAGTAAAATAGATAAAAAACAAAAAAATTTAATTTTAAAAGTTATAGTGTTATATAGAACAAACAAAATTAATATTCGTTGAATCGTACAAATCAAAGCACGATAATTAAAGAAGCAATTAATTCTTATTTAGACAAAGGAGTAACTGACAAACAAGATATCTATACTAAAGTAGTAGATGAACTTGGAGTGCCACGACCAACCGTTAGAAGAGTAGCAAGAGATCTTCGAACTGAATTATTACAGAAAATTCAGATCTTGCAATCTGATATGCCTAAAACTACTCCTGAAGAAGACGAATAAATTCGGCTCCTTTTTCTTTTTAATTATTATCACCCATCGATTTCTAGCATTACTGTTATATGCAATGAAATTTTTTGTATAAATAATGGGCTATTTAGGTAACCATTTAGCTACTGTAGTAACAGGAGTTTTTGCAGCAGTACTAACAGGACTGTGGCCAGTTTTAGTTGACTTTGCACCAATCTTAGAATTTGTGTTTATCATGGCAGTTCCAATAACTTGGTTTCTCACCTTCACATGCTGGATTTCACAAAAGAGTACTGATTATTCTCACAAACATGCACCTCAGACTAGTCATGAAAAAAAAAGCTTGAGTAAAAACAAACAAGTTGCTCAAGTTTATACTGCAGATGGAAAACGTGCAAGTCAAAGTGAGATCAAAGAAGCAAAAACAGAATTTACTCAACAACTAAGTTCTCTAAAAGAATCAGTAAAAATAAAAGATGATGAAATTGAGAGATTAAATCAAGAAATTTCTAATTTACAAACCTTGGTTCAAATTGAGTCATTAAAGACAGAACTGGCAAATCTTAAGATGTTAGCATCTAAATCAAAAAAATAGTACTAATGATTACAATGACAACAAACTATTCCATGATTTCCTTTACATCCTGGACAACTAACAGCACCACCATAATGACACTTACACGAACATAATTCCGTAAGGTCTTTTTTTACCTTCATTAACCTACTTTCTATAATGGGATTATATTTGACTCTTACACTTTTTTTGGCTAAATTGAATGCATCTTTTATACACATTTTCAAATAAAATCCAAAATTATTAATTTTCCAAATTTGACCTAGCTTTATTTCATATTATATTCTATTAAGTAACATTTTCCAAAAAAATTTAACTAAGGTAGAATTTACTACACCAAACTTCCAAGTATACGTTGAAATAGATAAATTAAACAAGTTTTAAAGTTAAAACCCATTGTCATTACTAGAATCGATGAAAGAATATTACTGATTTTGCTAATACATTAATTTTCCAAATATAATAAAAATACCTAAGAAAATTGTTGGGCCAAAGATTTTAACAATAATAATTTAAGAAAGAGGTTTTGATTTCACATACTCTTTTTTAGATTTAGCCCTACTTTGAAAAATTTTGAAAACATTTACTGATAAAATTTCCAAAATGATCTCATTCTATTCTTGGAGTCTAGTTGCCATTTTTAGTGTCCCATCTACCATCTCATTTAATCTTTCTTTGGCAAACTCTTCAGTTAGAATATTATTGGTGATCGATTCGACCGTTAAAAATACTGCCTTAGGATTTGTAATCACCCTAAAATATGATAACAATTGAGTTATCAAAGTTTGAACATCAATAAACCCAATATTACCCGCGGCCATTATTACCATTCCAGCAACCTTCCCCTCTGTTTTTTTATAGTTTACATATTCAAATAAATTTTTTAATGCTGAACTAAAAAATGAATTGTAAATTGGAGATCCTATTAACCACACATCTGCATCCATAATATCTCTAGCTGCATTTTTTGTAACTTCATTATATTCTTCATCTGGACCTCTATAGCATTCCACTTGTTCTTCAGAGAGGTTGATGAATTTAACATCTACCTGTTTTGATTTAGTGTGTTCAAAAACATGTTTCATTGCTAATTGAGTATTGCTATTTTTTCTTGGACTAGCTGAAATTACTACAACTTTCATAACCCTCCACATTTATCTTTCTATTTAAACCGAAACAACCTTCTTCAAAATTTTAAAACGGGCTTGGAGGGCTTCGATCCCTCGACCTGTAACTTAGGAGGCTACCACGCTATCCATGTTTCGCGTCTAATTGACTCTGCGCCACAAGCCCAGCAAAAAAAATACTTGTAATTATTTAAGCGTAATCCGGATTAGTTTTAATAAAATCTTGTATTTTTTTCCAACTTAAATTTTCTTTATCTTCCCATTTTTCAAAATATATCACATCTTTTAGATTTAATCTTGGAAGCCATCCAGCTGATTCTAAGTCGGGTTTGGTTGCAAACTCATCAACATATCCTAAACACAAATATGCAATTGGAATAACATGACTGGGTAAATCTAATACTTCTTTTAAAATCTCATTTGAAAGAATACTCACCCATCCAAGACCAACACCTTCAGCTCTTGCTGCTAGCCATAGATTTTGAATTGCGCAACATACACTATATAATCCAGCCTCAGGAATGCTTGATCTTCCAATTACAAATGGGCCAAATTTAGAGGGATCATACGTTACACAAAGATTTACAGGAGATTCTAAAATTCCTTCCAGTTTAAATGAAAGATATTTTGATTTTTTAGGTTCTTCAATTAATTGTGAAGAACGCTCTTTTTCTTCTTCAAAGGAATTCTTGATTTTTGCTTTTGTTTGATTATCTTTAATCAAAATAAAATTCCATGGTTGTGAGAATCCTACAGAAGGAGCATGATGAGCGGCATTAAGGATCTTAGATAGAATTTCATTTTCGATTAATTTGGGGGTAAAATGTGATCTTACATCTCTTCTAGAATGAATGGCTTTGTATAGGCCATTTTTTTCCTCATCTGTGAATCCTTTAGCCATCTTTACTTTTATTCTACCCTTCATTTGTTAAACGTTAATAATGTCTGCAACTAGTCTTGTTTTTCAATGGGCCGGTAGTCTAGCTGGTTAGGATACCGCCTCGACACGGCGGTGATCGTGAGTTCGAATCTCACTCGGCCCATTTCTTCATATAGATCTATCAAATTCCTTCTCAACAATACTCCAAGCACTTTCTGTAGTAAGGACACCTTGAGCTCTGAAATTACTAACAGTATTATCTAGAATGGACTGATAGATTTCATTACTTACATCTGATTTGCTAAGGTCAAAAGTATTTTTTAGTGGAATTTCTGCTCCTGTGCTAAATATCGCTCTTCCAGGCATTGCAATATCTGCAGTTGAATACTGTCCAGAACCCAACAACTCCCCGTCAGCATATAATTGGTAACCAATCATAGATACTGTAAATGTTTTTTCACTAGGATTTTTTATTAAAAAAGTTACAGTCATTTTTGCCGTATTTTCTACTTTATTTACACTGATAACTTCTACATTTGTTAACTCAATTTCAGCTAACTCTAATTCTGGAGTATCTAGATTACCATACCAAAAAATTAAACCCAATAAACCTAACAATCCAGCAATTGCTGCATAAACTATGAGTTTACTCTGAAGCGCCAAATCATTGATAGCACATGTTTATCAACTAAAAAAGGTTGTCAAGATCCAAATACATAATATTTGATTTGTAATACTAAATTTTGTGGCCATAGAACATGCAATTCTTACATGGATTCATCTTGTTGCAGCAGCAATTTGGGTAGGTGGTTCAATTTTCATTGGAATTGTATTTTCACCTATACTCAAATCAATTACCACTTCAGTTGAAGATAGAATTGAAATAATGATTAAAGTTGGAAAAAGATTCAACAAAGTTGCGGTTCCCTCATTATTCATTCTAATGATTACTGGGTTGTATAATTCTCATATGCTCTTGAGTAAACCAGATCTACTAATGGCAACCAGTTATGGAATATTTCTTACTATTAAGATTGTTCTAGTGATTGCCTTAATCATCACATATGCTATACATGTTAGAGTAATTCGAAAAGATGTGGAAGATCAGATTATGTCCAAACAAATGCCAATTCAACAAATCCAAAAATTAAGAAAGAAAATTATCATTTTAGGGGAAATTACTGTTGTCTTATCAATTGCAATTCTTTTCTTTGCAGCTTTACTTGATGCTGGAATATGAAACTCCTTCAATTCTTACTTCATAACCCTCCCCTAACTTTCCAATCCCATATTTACAACCAGTGATTTTTGATGCAACAAACAAATTTGTCTCTAAATGTTTTGAAATACTAGCCACTTGAAATATAGACATCCCATTTGCTAGGCTTGCTGGTAAAACAAGCATATCGGCCAGATTTTCATCAACACTAAATTTATTCTGTATAAATTTCTCTAATTCTAAATCAAATTTTTTTGTTTTTTTATCATACAGAGAATCAATTCCAATGATTGAATCCTTATCTATACTAGTAATTGTTATAGAAGCTCCTGGGTCAAGAGCAGATTCTTCTTTAATATCAGTATTAACACTAAAATTATTCTCAAGTAATTTTTTTTTAATATTTTTAATTTCATTGTTTACTAATTGAGAAGAAATTTTAGAAAATGAGCAAAATAATTTTATCTCTTTTGTTTTGCGTGTTGATAAAATAATAGGATTAATTTTTTCAGAGGGAGAAACTTTTAATTCAATTATTCCTCCACCTTTAGGATAATATCCACGTTTAATTATATTAATTGAAAAATTGATTCCCATTCTTGTGTAAGCTTCTCGTAAAATATTTTTGGTATAATCTATTGAGGGACTCCAAAGCACATTTGTTCCACCTTCAATAGTTAGATTTAATTTTTTTTTGCTAATTGCAACTGCTGGAATCAAAACTTGAGTAACTAATGAAATACTTCCAGCAGTTCCAATATTTTCTTTGAGATTAAGACTTTGCATATACTTTGGAATAAATTTTAAGCTTGTTAATCCAATTCTTAATTGATCCATATCTGCATTACAAATTTTTTTTAAAATTTTTAAAGCTGTAAGATGTTGAGGTTTTAAACCAGGGGCTTTCCTATTTTTTCTAATATTTTCTATAATTATGGGTTGATTCATGATGCATGATAAAGTGATTGCTGTTCGTACTATTTGTCCTCCTCCTTCTCCAAATGATCCATCAATTTCCATAATTTCCATTAAAATTTCATACCATAATTGATTTATGATAGTTTTTTAAAATGAATTTTTCTACTACTTATTATGAATGGTCTACTAATTGGGAGATTTCAACCATTTCATTTAGGTCATCTTGATGCTTTTCATTATGCGTTATCCAAAGTAGACAAACTTTGGGTTGGTCTTGGAAGCTCTAATAAGCCTCCACAAAAAAATAATCCATTTTCTTCTGAGGAGCGTAAAAAAATGATTCTAGAGTCCCTTGATGAATCTTTAAAAAAAAGGATTGAAATCTATTTTATTCCAGATTTTGAAGATCATAAAAAATGGGTAGAACATATTGCCACTATTGTTCCTAAATTTGATATAGTTTTTACTAATGATGAAATGACAAAATACCTTTATTCAAAACGAAATACTAGCGTTTTTTCCATTCCTTTTACTACAAGAAACGTTTTATCTGGAACTCATATCCGAGACCTAATAATTAGCGATCAACCTTGGGAACAACTTGTTCCAGAAGGAACAAAAAATTTTTTGACTAAGACTAATGCCAAACAACGACTAAGAAATCTCTAATTATAAATAAAACCCAAAAGATGGTCCAATGGAGATTAAGATTTGGAATATTTATCAATGCTTCCCGGTCCAACAAATGTACCTAATCGCGTAATGCGAGCAATGCTAGCTCCAATAATTAATCATCGGAGTGACGATTTTGTAGAATTATACACTGATGTGATTGATAAAACACAACAAGTATTTCAAACCCAAAATGATGTTGTGGCTCTTTCAGCATCTGGAACTGGAGCAGTTGAAGCAGGAGTAATTAACCTAATTAAAAAAGATGATAAAGTAATAATCCCTGTAAATGGAGAATTTAGCAACAGACTTTCACAATTAATTTCCGGCCAAGGAGCAAATGTAATAAAACTCGAAACTCCCCCAGGACAAAATGCAACCTTTGATCAGGTAAAAGAAGCATTTGATAATAATAAGGATGTCAAAGCATTCTATGTTGTTCATAATGAAACTTCTACTGGAACAATGGTAAATTATCTAGATAAAGTATCAGATTTAACTTCACGAAATGATTCATTCTATGTTGTAGATTCAGTTTCATTACTTGGCGGAGCACAACTTCCTGTTGACAAATGGAACATTGATGTGTGTATGACAGGAGCACAAAAGGCCATAGCAGCTCCACCAGGAATTTCGCCAATATCTATTAGTCCTAAAGCTAAAAAATACATGATAGAAAATCCTCCCTCAACAATGTACTTTAACTTGGCAAGATACTTCAAATATTATGAAGAATCAAAGCATACTCCTTTCACTCCCGCATTACCTTTGCTTTATGCATATAGAGAAGCATTAGAAATAATGTTGGAAGAAGGATTAGAAGCAGTTTATAAACGACACAAAGTTTGTTCTGATGCTCTTTATTCAGGACTAAGTGCAATTAGTCTTACACCATTTGCAAAAGAAGAAGATCGTTCTATTTCTATTGTTGCACTAAATTATTTGGATGGATTAAAGGACAAAATATTTAGAGACACATTAGCTCAAAAATTTAAAGTGTTAGTCGCCGGAGGATTTGGAGATCTAAAAGGTAAAGTGTTTAGAGTTGGTTGTATGGGTGAGGTTAGTCCATACCATGTAATGAGAACCATCTCTGCAATTTCATCAACATTAGCTATGATGGGATATGAAACCGATGCTCAAGCAGGTCTCATAAATGCTGATGAGATACTAAAATCTCTATAATCCTTGTTAACTTAATATTAGGAATTTCGAAACCGAGCACATTGACTTTCGATAAAGGCTCTTTGATACTCATTGATTATGTTGCCAAAGTTAAAGATACTGAGGAGGTTTTTGACACAACTTTAGAAGAGGAGGCAAAAAAATATTCAATTCATGAAACAGATGTAAAATATCAACCAAAACTTGTTTCTATCGGAGAAGTTTCTTATCCAGTTCTAAAAGGATTGGATGAAGCCTTAACTAAAACTACCGTAGGAGACAAACTTACAGTAGAAGTAACACCAGACAAAGGATTTGGAGAACGAGATTCAACCAAAGTTAGAATGATTCCTATTAGGAAACTTGGGGAAGATGCTGAAAAGGTTTCAGTAGGAGATACAATTGAAATTGATAATAAAAGAGGAATGATCCGATTTATTGGATCAGGTAGAGTTCAAATTGATTATAATCATAGGTATGCAGGAAAAACTATCATTTATGATGTAAATGTCATTAAATCATTAGATTCTGAAAATGATAAAATTGAAGGAATACTACAAAATCGATTGCCAGTAGAAAATTCTAAAATTGAATTATCCATTAAAGAAAAAGAAGCAAACATTACAGTTCCTGAAGAAATTCTTAGAGCAGATGGCCTTCAAATAATGAAACATTTTATTCAACTAGATGTTTTCAAATTTGTGCCCTCACTAGAAACGGTCAACTTTATCGAGAGTTATAAAAACAAACAAACTCAAATAAAAAAAACTGAAACTAAAGAAGAAAAAGCTCCGGAACCAAAGACTGTTTAACTTAAATCACATTTGTACTCTTTGCTAAATTCATAGCCTTTTGCTCAGTCATTTCTTCTTCTTTTAGAATCGTGTATCTTTCGGGTCTCAATTCTTGAGCAATAATTAATGCCTCTATTACCTCATCTTTTTTTAAACCAATTTGTTTTGCAGTAGTGGGTGCTCCCACTTCTTTTAATGATTTAACAATCTTTTTCCAGTCTTGACCCTGTAGCTTTGCCATCATTATAGAACCGATGCCACATTTTTCTCCATGAAGACCTCTACCAGGAGCGATTTTATCTAGCGCATGAGAGAAAAGATGTTCAGCACCAGAACAAGGTCTACTACTACCTGCAATACAAGAAGCCACACCTGCACTGATTAGTGCTTCAACAATAACTCTCGCATCTAATCCTTTTATGGAATACTTTCTTGAGTTCTCCATTACAATTTGTGCACTCATCATAGCTAAATCAGCAGAATACATTCCATAATACTCACCAGTTTTTTCATGGCCTAATTGCCAGTCCCTCACAGCTACAATATTGGCAATTAGGTCTCCACATCCACTTGCCAAAAGCTTTCTTGGTGCTTTTTTTATGATGTTTATATCAACAAAAACTCCTAATGGAGATGATGCAACAATTGAATGAGGTTTATCACTTTTTACTGAAACAAATGGACTTGCCATACCGTCATGTGATGCCGCAGTTGGAACACTGACAAAAGGAATATCTAAATTAAATGAAACCATTTTAGCGGTATCTACTGAACGACCTCCACCAATTCCCGCTACAATATCACTACGATCTTTTTTTACATCCTTTTGAATCTGATTTAATGTCTTAATTTGATTATCCTGAGATGTATGCCAAACAAAATTAATTTTTTTTAATTTTAATGATTTTTCAATTTTTTTCTTAAGAATCTTCTTAACATTAATTCCAGAAACCAATGAAATCTTTTTAGGCTTATTCAAAGAGACAAGAAAATCCCCAAATTCATTTATGTTATTTTCACCAATAACAATCAATCTTGGTAATTCCATTGTGTGTGATTGGTTGTGTTTTCCCTTTTTCGTCATTAGTTATCATTTGAAGAGATCAAAAAGTTATTTAAAAGGGTAAATGCCACCTACATTATCTCTAAAGGTGTATCTTTTGTCAAATAATGTTGAAGAAAAAATTCTGCACGGAACTACCACAGTAGGTATCAAGGCTAAAGATGGAATAGTATTATGTGCAGATATGAGAGCCAGCGCAGGATACTTTATAGCAAATAACAACACTATGAAAATACAAAAAATAGACAGCCATGCAGGATTGACTTTAGCAGGAGGCGTAGCTGACGCTCAAAACATCGTTGACATTTTACGTTATCATTCCAATCTTCATAGGGTAGAAAAACATGGACCAATCTCAATCCATTCTCTTAGTAGATTATGTTCACTAATATTTCATCAAAATCGTGGTTATCCATTCATGGCAGATATTCTTATTGGTGGATATGATGCAAATGGTCCAGCATTGTTTAATGTAGATATGTTTGGTTCTGTTGAAGAAAAAACATATGTAACAACTGGAAGTGGTTCTCCTGTGGCATATGGACTACTAGAAGAAGAATATCGTGATGATCTTACAGTAGAAGAAGCAAAAAAAATTGCATTAAGAGCAGTAAAAGCCGCAATTGTAAGAAATATTGGTACGGGTGATGGAATCAATATCGCCGTTATGGATAAAGATGGATTCCGTCTGTTATCAGATGAACAAAAGAAAGCAATTATTGAGCTTTAACAAAATAATGAATTAATAACTCTCATCAAACTTTCGTGATTTAATGCAAAGGAAACTACAAGAAAAAGAATTACCTGCTAGCCAAAATATAATGGCCACTATACTGCAAAGTATTCCTAAAGAAGCAAATTTAACAAAAATAGAATATGAAGGACCAAGAATTGCACTTTATACAAATTCACCTCGTTATCTTTTAGAACATAATGATTCAATTTCAAATCTTGTTAATATTATCAAAAAACGTATAGTCATTAGAACTGATGAATCCATAAGAAAACCAGAAGATGAGGTAAGACGTATTATAACAAAAATGGTTCCAGAAGATGCAAAACTTCAAGGAATTCTTTTTGATACTACTACTGGTGAGGTTTCAGTTGAAGCAAAAAGACCTTGGTTACTTCAAAGAAATGCCAAAGAATTCAATCATGCTGAAGTAACTGAAAAAACTGGTTGGAAAATACGTGTTAGAAAAGCAACTACAATCCCATCTCGTACAATCCAAACAATCAATGCAACCCTCAAACAGTCCTCAGCAGATAGAAGCAGACAATTAAGGGAGATTGGCGATGAAATTTTTAGACCAAGATTAACCCAAAAATCTGAAGTCTCTTTATTTACCCTAGGAGGATTTGGACAAGTTGGAAGATCCTCGATGCTTTTATCAACTCCTGAGAGCAAAATCTTGATTGATTGTGGAGTTAATCCTGGTGCTAGATCTCCAATGGAGGCTTATCCACGATTAGATTCACTCAATATTACCTTAGATGAACTTGATGCAATAGTAATCGGACATGCACATTTAGATCATACAGGTTTCTTACCTACATTATGTAAGTATGGCTATAAAGGTCCAATTTATTGTACCGAACCAACTCTTCCAATGATGAATCTTATTCAATTAGATGCAATCAAAGTAGCTGCAGCCCAAGGAAGAAATCCAATTTATTCTGAAAGAGATGTCAAGCAAATTATGAAACAAACCGTAACTCTTCCATACGGAACTGTAACTGATATTTCCCCAGACATAAAACTAGTTCTTGCAAATGCAGGACATATTCTTGGTTCTGCTTTATGTCATTTCCACATTGGTAATGGAGATCATAACTTTGTATATTCTGGCGATATTAAGTTTGGAAAAAGTATACTATTTGAAGCGGCAAGCTGGAATTTTCCAAGAGTTGAAACTCTATTGATAGAAAGTACGTATGGACTAAAAGAAGATATCCAACCAACTAGACAAGAGGTAGAATCATCTTTTATTAACGCGGTAAATAATACTCTAGCAGATGGAGGAAAGGTTCTAATTCCAATCCCTGCTGTTGGTCGTGCTCAAGAAATCATGATGGTAATCGATCATTATATGAAATCTGGAGAAATGGTAGAAGCACCAGTTTTTACAGAAGGAATGATTTCAGAAGCTTCTGCAATTCATGAATCATATCCAGAATATCTTGCAAGGGAATTAAAACAAAAAATCTTAGAGACAGACGACAATCCCTTTGATTCAGAATACTTTACAAACATTGAACACTCTGATGCAAGAGAAGAACCTCTAAGGGAAGATTCTCCATGTATAATCTTAGCAACATCTGGAATGCTAGAGGGAGGACCTGTCTTGGAATATTTCAAAAATATCGCTCCAGATAAAAAGAGCAAAGTGTTATTTGTCTCTTACCAAGTTAATGGAACATTAGGTCGAAGAGTTTTGGATGGTTCCAAGCAGGTATCAATGCTTGGAAAAGAGGGTAAAGTGGAAGTTGTAACCATTAACTGTGGTGTAGAAAAATTAGATGGATTTAGCGGACATAGTGATTATAATCAATTGATGTCATTTGTTCAAAGGTTAAGACCAAAACTTCGCAGAGTACTAGTTAATCATGGTGAAAGAAAAAAGTCTGAAAATCTTGCTATGAATATTAGACGAATGTACAGAGTACCTGCTCATTATCCTCAAGTACAAGAAGCAATAAAATTATTTTAGATCGTACTCTGGCTTCCAGATTTTTATGCTAGAAGGTGCCACAATAATCCTTTCTTCTCCTAACCTTGCAATATCTGCACCAGCAGTTTTTGCAATTGAATACAAATCCTCGACTACTTTACGTAGTTGTTCCACATCTTTTTGAGCTAAAGGTGTTACTCTGAGAATTAGAATCATTCCCTTTTTAATGTCCTCTTTAATTGAATGAACATCACTAGAATCCCGTATGGTGATTGCCTTCAAATATGTGGGGTTTTCTTGTTTTTGCATCCTTGATAAAAATGCGATCTACTCCCTCAAAAACTCTTCTTTAGTTTTAATTAATCTGGATAAAATCTCACGCCTAGATTCTAAATTTAAGATACAATTCTTCTTTTGCAGGCTCTGCAATCACCTCATCCTTTTTCGTATCTTTGTTAGTAGTTACATAGCTTTTCTCTTTTCTTGGAGCGTCTGAATACCTTAGAGTAACTGAAGAGGCAAATTCTATGTGTCTATCTACATTTTTTCCCCGCAAAATTGAGACTGGTCCCATATAATCACGAGACTCTAACAAAACATCATTAGGTAATGCAATTGCCTTTATCATTTCATTTTCATCTTTATTTCTTCCAACTACAAGTTTTGTTTCTTCATCTAATCTAAACTGTCTTCCAATTTTTAATAGATCAATATCGTTTATCGTTGGTGTCTCTATATGACTAAAAAGATCTTTAGCACGTAATCCAAAAGCTGGATCAGTTAACAGGCAACCACCTCCAGCATTAGGGGGATTTTCAATTCCATATTTTTTTGCCATATCTAGCTGTGCTCTTCTAGTTCTTCCTTTAATCATCCCAAGATTTTCTCTTTTAATGAGTCCATCCTTTTCAGGATCTGTTTCTGGAAGTAAAGCAGCAGATAATGGTCTTACAATTTTTCCTAATAGTCCAGTTTCTTTTTCAATTGTTCTTAATGCAGGAGCATGTTGACTCATTGGTCTTTGTCCTAAAACTTCTCCCGAAATAATAAATTCTGCGCCAATTTCTTTCATATGTTTTTTTGCAGCTTCAAACATCATAGAACGACAATCAACACAAGGATTGAAACCTGCACCAATACCGTGCTTAGGATGTTTTAACATTTCAATGTATTCATCTCCAAGATAAACCGTCTTTAAATTTACATTTAGATCATCTGCTCTCTCTCGAATTTCAAATCCACATCCTCTTCCACAATCAAAATCACAAAATGGAGTTTTAATTGCCACAGCTGAAACATCAAAACCTTGCTCTTGCATCATTCTTACGGCAAGTTGACTGTCTAGTCCTCCTGAAAGTAATGCTACCACTTTTTTCTTTTCATCAGCCATAATTTTTCAACCTCTAATTCGTATATACAAACTTTGCATCATACATAAATTAAGAAATACAGAGGATTTTTTGTGAAGGAACGAAGAAAAAATCTCATTAATTTTACTCAAAAAATTGGGTATGATATTTTAGTTGCCTTTGAGCCTGAAAATCTATTTTATTTGACTGGATTTTGGGGAGAAGCAATAGCTATTTTGGAAAAAGGGGAAAAAACCACAATTATAGCTCCCGAACTGGAAGTAGGACGAGCAATGGAAGAATCAGAAAATTGCAAGGTAATAACGGGTGAAAGAGGAGTTGGTTTAATTTCAACCTTGGTTGCAAAAATTAAGAAAAACAAAGTATGCACTGACTGCAATGATTTTTCGGTTATGAATACCCTCAAAAAATCTGTTCCTAAAATTATATCATCTACTGAGCCATTTTATAACTCTCGAATAATAAAAGATGAAAAAGAGATCAAAATTCTCAAAAAAGGTTCAAAAATAATAGATGAAATGTTTGAAATTTGTTGCAATAAATTAAAAGTAGGCCAAAAAGAATCTGAACTTCAAACAATCTTAATGAATTATGCTATGGAACAACAAATGTTTGATACTGGATACAAATCAACCCTAAATCCTCTCATTATTGCAGGAGGTCCAAATGGAGCATTACCACACGCACAAGTTACTCAAAGAAAATTTAGAACAGGAGATCTTATTGTAGTGGATCTTACCTTAAGGTATAAGGGATATGTTTCTGATTCTACACGGACATTTGCAGTGGGAAAGATTTCTCAATCAGCAAAGGAAGCTTATGAAATCGTTAAAGAATCACAAAGACTTGGATTAATGGCTGTAAAACCTAATGCAAACTGTAAAGATGTTGACTTTGCTTGTAGAAAATATATCGAAGAGAAGAATTATGGAAAATATTTTATTCACTCCACAGGTCATGGCATTGGATTAGAAGTTCACGAAGTACCAACTGTTTCTTATCGAAGTGAAACTCAATTAAAAGAGAATATGGCAATTACCGTAGAACCTGGAATTTACATTCCAAACAAATTTGGAATTAGAATTGAAGATTCGTTAATTGTAAAACAAAAACCAGTTGTTATGCACAAATTTACAAAAGATCTAGTTACGATTTAAGCTTACTTTTAGCCTCAAAAATGAGCTAATCATAAAAATCAACTAGATCAATTACATATTTTGAATCTTTATCATTTCCCTTAATATCCTCATTTTGCATATTCACATTCCAGTCATAATGAAAGTCTTCTTTGTACGATTCAAAATCAAAAATAACTTGATAATTATCCCCTTCTATTTTGGACACTGAAACATTGACATTAGTTTTTTTATTATCATATATTTTCTCATTTGGATACTTTTCATCTATTTGATTTGAAATGGCATCCATTACACTTAGGCCTTCATTATTGGGACCTTTATAGGACATCAAAGTATCCATAGCTAATTTTTCTTCTTCAGAAAGATTTTCAGGAAGATTACTTTGTAAATCTCCTTTGGTTAATTCAGGAACAATAAAAATAATCACAATTGCCATAACTGACAAGTAAACCGGTGCACGTTTTTTTAGAAATTTCTTAAATGGAGACTCCTTTGGTTTTTCTTCTTTCTTTTTTGAATCTTTTACCATTCTCTTCTCATCCCTAGTTTTTTGCAGTTAAAGTTGACTAAAATCCTAACCTTTTATCTATTTACTGAAAATAATTACTCAAAATTACTAACTTGGTATTACTTGGTAGACATGGTATTCATGGAATCATAATAACCACAAGATCATTAATGATTCCTCAACAAATAACCCATGGGTAGTGAGTCTGTTGTGCCCTATGTTGTTTCCAAGTTAGATTGAAGGGATGAGAATTAAAAAAAATGTTGTTATTTTGCCGTCACCGTACCTTCACATTGTTTTTTTATATCCTATTATCCCCAAAATTGAAAATGAAAGAAATTACTAGATCACTCACTGTAATATTTTTCTCAGTAATTTTACTAAAACTTCTACTGTAGCGATCTCTATTCCTCCAGCATACTCACAAACTATACCTGAAACTGGTGTGTTAATTCTAGTACCTGAAAAGGATGCTTTTCTCAAAGATGGCAATGGTAATACAAACGAGGGTGCAGTCTGGATGCTTTTCATGAATTAAGATTAATATGACACACACGTCAAAATTTCTATTTCTCATCCATCCTCCAAAAAATAATTTCAAAACTTTGGTTCAATTGGATAAAGGTTTGAACCATTTTTAGGGACAAAAATGGGCCCGAGGGAATTCACCTACCATTTTGGGGATAAAAATGAACACAGGTAGGTATCATATCTCTAGTTTTCAATTTCACTTAATCCATTAATCATCTGTCTCATTTTGATTGTAAAATGAGTTACATCTAATATCTGACTGCATCTCATTTTACTACTAAAACAGGAAGTTTAGTAGTATGAACCACATAATGAGAGGTGCTTCCAAGAAAAGTTTCTTTAATGATTCCCATTCCTCGCGAGCCAATTACAATTATGTCGTATTTGTTTTTCTCTGCAAATGACACTATTGTCTGGCCCTCATGACCAAATTCTGTCACATCAAAAAATTCAATGTTATTTTTCTTGCATCTTGATTTTGCTATGCTCAAAAAGTTTTTGCTTTTTTTACTTAGAACATTTCCAATTACGGTTCTGATTATTCCCATCTCTGTAGGGAATGCTTGTATTACAAAAATACCAGTAATTGATGCTTTTGTTTGTTTTGCTAGCTTGATTGATTCTGTCAGTGCTCTAAGAGAGTTTTTTGAGCCATCTAATGCCACTAATATTTTTTTAACAGACATAACACGTTACCTCAAAAACGAACTTTTAAGTTTTGTATATCCCTTGAGGTACATCAAATTTTATCCTACAGAAGGCAAGACCACTTGTAACTATAGTAAAATGAAAAAGATGGTTGATAATCGATACTAAATTTTCTCAAATTCAAAAAAAGTAGAGATTTATTTTTTTATTGCAAACCGAGTAAATACAACCCCAAAAATAGTTGCAAGCCAAATTGTAAAAAATCTTGACAGTACGACAAGGGATGATGCAACATGCAATTCCAATCCTTCCTGTAACAAGAGAAAATCTGCCATACTTTCATGGACTCCTATGCCTCCAGGTAATAGCGACAAAGCTCCATATCCTAAGGAAGTAAAGTAGATTTGCGAAGTTAGCAAGTATCCTAAATCTACATTTAGTGCAAGAAAAACCACATAAACTGCTAAAGAATCAATTACCCATCCAAAAACACTAAGAAACCATCCTTTGGTCATATTCTTAGAGTTTGCCAAAATAGAAAATGATTTGCTTGGCCCAAAATCTGGAAAGTTTTTTGCTATGAAATTAGTTTTTGAAAGTTTCCTGTAGAGAATTAATGAAAACTTCCAATTTCTCATAAGAAGATATACTCCAATCAAGATAATTGTTGAAATTATGATTAGAGATATTGAAATCAAACTGAAATACATTAAAAGACTTGCAAGAATAATGGATGTTCCTGCTAGCAAATCATGGTATCTCTCCCAAAAAATTACTGAGATGGATTTTTCTACAGGAATTTGAGATTTTTCTTTTAGATAATAAGACTTGATAAAAGTTCCTACTCCACCTGGAGTGTTAATTAATGATAATCCTGCCATGTAAATAATAAAATTTTGAGTAGATGAAATTTTTTCTCCAAGTATATGCAACAATTCTTTTTGACGGAAACTCTTCACTACATGTGATAAAAATACAAGCAGAAATATCAAAAAAAGAAGATCTAATCTAATTTGTAAAAAGTGTTCTGAAATCTTTTCGGCATCAGAAATTAAAATAAAAATGACATAAAAAATAAATGTTGCAAAAATTATCCATGTTATCTTATTTTTGATTAGTTCTAAAATCTGCATGATCTTGAAGAAAAACTAGTTGATAAAACACTTTATAACAATTTTTCCAAAAAATAATTTCAAAATCTCTCTAGGAGAATTGTCTAAAATGTATGACACCCCCAAGTTTTCCTCATAAAACGGATTCGCGGGGATTTACCTGCTTTTTTGGTTACAAATTTGGACGCATCTAGGTGTAAAAAATACCATTAAAATAATTTAATCAAGAATCAGGATTGGTTGCCAGGTAAACATCTTGATATGCATGAAGCAAATCCCTAGCAGTCACAATCCCTACCAAAGAATCATCTTTTGTAACCCCTAATCTTTTGATGTTGTTTGCAGCCATAATACTGGCTGCTTGATTTATCGTTATTTCATCACCAGCTACAACCAGAGGGGATGAGGAATATTTTCCAACCTCAAGATCTAACTTAAAATCATTCGAATAAAGATACGTTAAAAGATCTCTTTCAGAAAAAATTCCATACCCTTTCATATCTTGAATTATTACGCTTCCTACTCTCTTTTCATGCATAATCTTTACTGCATGAAAAATAGAATCAGTTTTACTACATTTTTCAATTTTGGTACTAATTACTTTATCCAGAGAAGATCCATTCTTTATCTTTCTAAATGCCCTAAGCAAATCAGATACTGTGACGATTCCCACTAGCTTGTCATCATCAAAAACCAAGAGTCGAGATTTGTTTTTATTCATTATATGGGCAGCATCTAAAACAGTGTCACCTAGGTCCAATTTGGTGAATGGCTGTAATCCTACATCAGTAACTGTGAATTCATCAAGATTTCGGGATTCAGTAATTGCCTTTAGAATTTCACGTTCAGTCAGAATACCTTTTGGCAATGTTCCATTGCTTACAACAAGATTTCCAAAATCTCTTTGGACCATGAACTCTATTGCTTTGGTAATTGGAACCTGAGGTTCAACTGAAATTGGATATGCAGTCATGTAATTTGTAATTGGTAAAGTTTGAATCTTGACTTTCACAATCAAAAATAAAAAATCCAAGTATTTGATTAGTTCGATTAAATTTCACATATGATAATTTCCAAAGTCATTTAACATACCATGTCTATGAATTCAAGGGGATTTGCATACCTATTTGGGGGTAAAAGGGGTTCACGAGGATCTGAACCTGTTGTTTTTAGGGATACATAGGTTGAAGTGTTAACGAGTTTATCGACTGTCAGTAAAAAGACAATCCCCCCCTTCACGCCTAGAAAATGCACCATAACTAAAAGAATAACGAAAGTTTGTTTGTTAGAAAAGTTTCAAAGTAAAAAAGACAAAAAGGTCAATTTCTTAGAAGAATTTTAGATTTCATAGATAAAATTATGATGCTTACAATAGTTATTGCAAGTATAGCTCCAGTCCTTGTTCCAAACTCAGGTATTACAAAAGTACCAATTATTTCAATTTCTTCAGTTCCTGCGGGGAACTTTACTGTTACCTTATTGCCATCATATTCGGCATCATCCCATTCTTCCCCATCAACGAGAACCATGAATACACCATCAATAATTGATTTTGAGGGATTGATTGTTAGTATTACATCACCAGATGTGTTAATTTGAATTACA
>JAOTYR010000070.1 GCA_029861785.1 Candidatus Nitrosopumilus sp. | reverse complement strand
GATTTGTCTTCAAAAAAATTGAAGATAAAGTAATGTCTCGATGGGGATTGCGATAGTTTATTTTCCATTCTTTATTTTCAGAGAAACCACAAAAGCACACACAATTATGGTAATTGCGAAGTACATCACAGAAACATAATCAAAGGTAAATGCAATGACACCAGCTATTACTGGACCTACCACTGTTGCAATGGATAGGGTGGAACTGAAAATCCCAGTTGATGTTGAACGGGGATTGTTCTCCATCAAGTGAAAATTTCCACCAATAAACAAAAATGCCCATGTTCCTCCAACTAAGGCCATAAAGGGCATTGCCATCCACCAATCAGTAATTAGTGATAATCCCACAAAGACAAAAGTTGTGGAACCAATTCCAACTTTGAACTTTGTTACATTGACATTTTGATTTTAGTTGCCATTAAATTCATCAAAATAAACGCAGCAAGTGTATTGGATATATACACTATAGAAATCTGATAGAGCTCGGCACCTAGCTGTTCCATTAACATTATTGGAAGTATCGTCCAAACAGATGCAGCACCAATATGGCGAAGTAGTAACGATAAAAATAGAAATTTATTTTTTACAATAACTTTTTTTGTTGTTCCTGGTTCAATCTCTTTTTTTGAAACAATGTTTGGAAGTCTGGTAGAAATTAAGAATCCTATAATGAAAAATCCAGAGCTTACAAGAAATATCATCTTGACATCATTTACGACTCCAGCAGCAATGATTCCTGCCATCCATCCTAATGCATGGAAAGAAATTACAGTTGCGACTTTTCTTTTTTCGTGGTTTGACTCATAAGTATATGCAATCATTGCAGGAATCATTATTCCACTAGCAATACCTGCTCCAATTCGGGCCAAAAACAACAAGGTAATATCATCTGCAAAATAATGCAAGCCAAAGGCGACAGTGCATCCAATAAATCCAATTCTGATGAACTTGAGCCTTGTTCCTTGCTTATCTGAGCGTCTCCCAAAGTAAATCTCTGATAAAATCTGAGCAAAGCTAAATGAGGCTACAATCAAACCAATCTCAAAAACTGAATCTGTGACTCCACTTGCAATAATGGGCATAAAGACAAAAACAATTGAAATGCCTGCGTGCTGGAAAAAGGTAGTACTACGAACTAAATTATTGATCTCGAATTTTTGCATAAATTTACATAAAATACAACTTTACCTAATTTCAAGATACGTATACATCTCAAAAGAGTTAAACCAAGTAATTTCACTTTGAAAAATGTTTGACACAAAAAGAACCACTTCTTGTGGCCTTAAAAAACAGAGTTTTGTTATTTGATGGAGCAATGGGAACTGAGATTCAAAAATTTGATCCAAAACCTGAAGACTTTCCAGATTCCAAAGATGGATTCAATGATGGATTAGTTCAAACACATCCAGAATGGATAAAACAAATTCATAAAAATTATTTGGATGCAGGAGCTGATTGTATTGAGACAAACTCTTTTGGTTCAAACAAAATAAAGTTAGATGAATATGGTTTTGGAGATCAAACAGTAGAGTTTAACAGAAAAATTGCCCAGCTTGCATCTGAAGTATGTATAGAATACGCAGACAAACCGCGTTATGTTATTGGCTCTATGGGTCCTTCAGGTTACCTGCCAAGCTCAAATGATCCAGACTTGGGGCAAAAACCGCTTGATGAAATTAGAGAGGCATTTGAGTTGCAAGCTGAAGGACTAATTCTTGGAGGCGTTGATGCCCTTCTCATTGAAACAAGCCAGGATATCTTGGAGGTGAAATTAGTAATTGAGGCGTGTCACGATGCGATGAAGAAAATAGAAAAAAAAGTTCCAATCATTGCAAACACCACTTTGGATCAGTATGGAAAAATGTTGCTTGGAACAAACATCCAAGCCGCATACACTACAGTGTCTGGAATGGGAATTGATGTTTTTGGATTGAATTGCTCAACTGGGCCAATTGAGATGACTCCCAGTGTGAGATGGCTTGATGAACAAAAAGAGCATAGTTTACTTGTGGTTCCAAATGCTGGAATGCCTGAAAATCAGGGAGGACAAGCTGTATACAAAATGACTCCTCAAAAGATGGCCGATGCATTGGGTGATTTTCTTGTAAACTATCCAAATGTTCGAATTATTGGAGGGTGTTGTGGAACAAACCCCGAGCACATTTCTGCGCTAAGAAAGGTTATTGACGAAAAAGGTACCTCTACCAAGGGTTAAGTATTTAGAAATACCGCTGTCACTTTATCACATTGAGTACTCCTAGAGTTAGTTCAGCACTAAAGGCAGTTGATCTAAAACAGATACCACCTCCTTTAATCATTGGAGAGAGGATAAACACCCAAGGATCAAGAAAAGCAAAACAGCTTGTACTTGGAGATGATTATGATGGACTGCTTGATTTAGCTAGAACGCAGGTTGAGGATGGTGCCCACTGTCTTGATGTATGCGTTGCAACAACTGAGCGCTCTGATGAAAAGCATTTCATGTTAAATTTAGTAAAACGGCTTAGCTTGGAGATTGATGCTCCATTGGTAATTGATTCAACTGATCCAGATGTCATTGAATCAGCAGTTACTCAGATTCCTGGAAGGCCTATAATTAATTCCATTAATCTTGAAGGAGATGGAAGCAGGTTTGAAAAACTCGCACCAATCATGGCAAAATATGGGCTGCCATCTATTGCTTTGTGTATTGGGCCAAAGGGGATGGCAAAAACACCACAAGAAAAAATTGAAACTGCAAAACTACTTTATGAGACTGGAAAAAAATTTGGATTAAAAGAAGAACAATTTATCTTTGATGTTCTTACCTTTACCTTGGCAACAGGAGAAGATGAATTCCTAGATGCTGGAAAAAACACTCTAGAAGGAATAAGCCTTGTAAAAGAAAAATTTCCAAATTCATTTACTACTTTGGGATTAAGTAACATTAGCTTTGGACTTGTTCCATATGCTCGTAAAATCCTAAATTCTGTGTTTTTGTATCATGCAGTAAAATCAGGATTAGATTCTGCAATTGTCAATGCCAAAGAGATTATTCCATTTGGAGAAATTGATGAAAAAGAAAAGAAACTTGCAGAAGATCTTATTTTCAATTCTAATTCTAATGCACTATCTGATCTCATTACCTATTTTGAAAAGACTGGTCCTCAAGCAGGAAAAGCTTCGAAAAAGATTGATGTTGATCCCTCTTGGCCTGCCGGCAAACGAGCAAACTTTAGAATTGTAAATAGACTCAAAGACGGTATTGAAAATGATGTAGTATCTGCCATAGCAGAAAAACTAGAGAATATTTCAATTAGTAACAAAGATGGCAAACTATCCCTTGATGCAAGAAAAGAAATTACTCATGATGGTGCAATAAGAACTCTAAATGAGGATCTGCTTCCAGCAATGAAGGAGGTAGGAGACAAATTTGGTTCTGGCGAATTAATCTTGCCATTTGTTTTAAAATCTGCTGAATGCATGAAAGCATCTGTAGGTGAACTTGAAAAGTATTTGTTGCAAGAGGAAGGAACCACTAAGGGAAAACTAATTCTTGGAACAGTTTACGGTGATGTTCATGATATTGGAAAGAATCTTGTAAAGACAATTTTTCAAAACAATGGATATACTGTATATGATTTGGGAAAACAAGTTCCTCTACAAAAGTTTCTAGAAAAAATTGAGGAGGTAAAACCTGATGCCGTAGGTCTATCAGCACTTCTAGTATCTACCTCAAAACAAATGCAATTCTTTGTGGAACACGCAAGAAAAACCAAGATGGATATTCCAATTTTATGTGGAGGTGCTGCAATCAATTCAAACTATATCAACAGAATTGCAAAACAAGAGGGGCTGTATGAGCCAGGAGTGTTTTACTGTAATACCATGTTTGAAGGACTTAAGACCATGGACAAGTTAGTGTCTGATGAAAAGGATCTATTATTACAACAATGGAGAGAAAAAGTAGAAAGATGGAAAGACACATCCTTTACTTCTACATCTAATGCCGAAATTACACGAAGTAATGTAATTCCTGTAACGCCTCCTGTTCCGCCCCGAATAAATATACCAGTTCATTTGGATTCGCCAAAAATTAATGTCGATGAAGTTTGGGATATGATTGATAAAAAATCTCTTTTTAAACTCTCTTGGGGTCTGAGAGGAAAAGCAGGACAAGACCAAGAAGAAGAACACGAGAGACTATTCCAAGAATGGAAAAAGAGGATACAAGAGGAGAATCTATTTGAGCCAAATGCGGTTTATGGATACTATAACTGCCACAGCGAAGGCAACAAACTAGTAGTTGATCACCCAGCAGGTGAAAAACTAGTGTTTGATCTTCCAAGATCCACCAAACCAAAGCATCTTTGTCTTGCAGATTATTTTGGAAAAAACGATATAGTTGCATTTCAGGCAGTTACAGTTGGAAATAGAGTCGCTGATGTAATTGAGCAGTGGAATAAAGAAGATAAATATGCCGATGCCTATTACCTACATGGTCTTGCAGTAGAGTTTGCAGAAGGAATGGCTGCTTGGATAAACCAAAAAATGAAATTAGAACTTAAAATTCAGAATAAAGGAGGATTACGATACAGTTGGGGATATCCAAGTTGCCCTGATGTAGAACAACACAAGCTTGTTTGGAAGCTATTAGGTCCTGACAAATATGGAATGACATTAACTAGTTCAGGACAGATTATTCCTGAACAATCAACTGCAGCAATTGTAGTACATCATCCTGATGCAGAATATTTTGTACTTTAATCAGATTTATTTTCTAAGAATTGATTCAATCCTGTAAAATCTCGAGGTGATGTAATTAAGACATCTCCTGCAATTTGCTGAACTTGATTTAAAAATTCTTTAAATTTTTCTCTATATTTTTCAAGATCTAAATTTAAAAACTCTGCAGAACCCTCATTTTTTTTTGAAGGATACAAAACGATTGGAATAATGTTATATCCTTTTAGATTATCTACAAGATTTTGAACTTGATCCGTACTTTGAATAACCTGAGTCATGAACCCCTTTGGATTTGCCTCCAGTTTTTTTCCAATCTTTTCAAAATTAGGTTTGTTGGATATTGAAAGGTACAAATCAATTTTTGAATCAATTCCCTTTTCTTTCAACATCTTTACTATTTTACTTGGGACAAACCCTGACTCTTTTTGTCCCGTTTGTGAAGGGTCTCCCATTAGCACCAAAATTCCACAAAATCCCGCTGAAATTGACTCTTGAACAAAGTTTTCAATCTCCTTTTTGCTTTTATCTCTGACTCTAAGACTAACTGTGATTGGAAGGGTTGGAATTTCTTTTCTAATTATTTTTCCAACCTTTATGGGCGATACTCTTGTGAATCCTAAAACATTTTCTGTAAGGTGAATGGCATCGCATTTTGTTGAAATTAATTTTATTTTATTGATAAATTTTGATATTGATTCTTCTTCATCCACATCTGGAAGAATTTTTGGGGGGTTAGCTTCGTATCTAATTGTCATATGGTGGTATCTTTGAACCTTGGTTAAAACCTTTGAACAATAAAACCCATATGGAATAGTAGGAAAAGAAAACCATGATTTTAGGAGATTTGAGATCTTTGTTATCTACAAAAATAGATCCTGTTTTAGAAGATAATGGGAACAATAAACTTGCGTCAATTCTTGTTGTAATTTATGGAAAATCACCTGTCCTTGTAATGACTGAAAAACCAAAGCATATGAAATTTCATGCAGGTGAAATTTCTTTTCCTGGTGGAAAATTAGATTCAAATGATTCAGATCTTTTGGAAACAGCCTTACGCGAAACAAGAGAAGAAATCGGTTTGAGTATTAGAAAAGATCAGGTAATAGGACAATTAGACACCGTTATTACACTGAATTCTGGTTTTACAATACTCCCTTTTGTTTCTGTGGTAGATGAAATTCCTCCACTATCACCTAATGCCGAAGTCGAAAAAATTTTTCACATTCCTTTAGAACCATTTTTAAAAACCATGGCAAATGATCCTGATCCCACACACAACATTATTCAAGAAATGTATACCTTTGAATTTCAGGGGAAGATTATTTGGGGAGCTTCGGCAAGAGTCCTCAAACAAATAACAGAAGGTCTAAAATCCTGAGATTCATTTAAAAAGAGCTCTTCGGGGTTCAAAATCTATGGCTGCACGTAAGTCATCTCCAAGGAAAATTCGTCTGCTAAAAAAGACAAGACAGACATCACCAGTACCAGCTTGGGTTATTCTTAAAACCAAAAGAACAGTTAGAACAAACCCTAAACGCCGAGCTTGGAGATCAACAGATGTGGAGGTAGGATAGTTGTCTCAAGAATTAGAGAGAGTATATACTATCAACTTGGGTAAAGTATTACTTTCAGTGGATACTCATCGTGCAACCAGAGCAATTAACATGATTAAAGAATTTGCTCGTCGACACATGAAAGTAGAAGATATTAAAATTGAAGAAGATCTTGCACACCAAATTTGGGCTAGAGGGGCAAGAAGCCCTCCAAGAAAAATTAGAGTTAGAATGACAAAGACTGATGAGGGTTACATTCTGGTTTCAAGATTTGATGAGGATGCCGAATCTGAAATTACTCCTGTTAAAGATACAAAGAAAATTGAAGAAAAGGTTGCTCCTGAATTAGAAGAACCAGCTAAAGAAGAACCAGCTAAAGAAGAACCAGCTAAAGAAGAACCAGCTAAAGAAGAACCAGCTAAAGAAGAACCAGC
>JAOTYR010000069.1 GCA_029861785.1 Candidatus Nitrosopumilus sp. | reverse complement strand
TCGCATACTGGTCGTCACCTAAGTGAGTTTACCTCTGTGGACATTGAAGCTGCCTTTATGGATTATAATGATGTGATGGATGTTTTAGAAGATTTGGTGATGGATGTTTACAAATTCACATCTGAGAACTGTAAAAAAGAACAAGAAGTGATTGGTCACATAATTGAAGTGCCAAAATATCCATTTGAGAGAATAACATATACTCAAGCAATTGATGAGGTAAAGTCAGCAGGTGAGAAAGTAGAGTTTGGAGATGATCTGCTAGACTCACACTTGCGAATTATCGGTGAGAAACATTCCGGCTTTTTCTTCCTGACTGACTGGCCAATGAAGCTAAAGCCATTTTACATACGTGAAAAAGACGAAGATCCTGAACTTTCACGCTCATTTGACCTACAATTTGGATACCTTGAACTATCAAGTGGAGGAACAAGGCTTCACAATACTGATGTGCTCAAGGCCCGACTTGCAGAGCAGGGGCTAGACCCTAATCAGTTTGAAGATCACCTTCAGACCTTTGATTGGGGAATGCCGCCACACTCTGGTTGGGGAATGGGGCTAGACAGACTAATGACTACCTTAATTGGAATTGATAATGTCCGAGAAGTTGTTTTGTATCCAAGAGATCCCGACAGGCTAAAACCATAAAATCATATTTTTATTTGGAAACAAATACAAAAAAATTCATGATTGAAAAAGAAGACGCAAAAAAGGTAGCTGAAGTAATTGGAAATAACCTAATTGGAGTATCACATGATGCAAGTAACTTTCAAAAACTTCCAGATTCATTTTGGGGATATTTTGCACGAGGACATGACAAGAAAGGAACATTTGGAGTAATTTTGACATATTCTGAAAACGAGCAAGATGTTGATGACTTGATTAAAAACTATGAAGAATGGGTTGCAAAAAACAAGAATGAAAAATCCGAATAACCTATTTGGTTTCTTTTAGTAATTTTCTGTATCCTTGGCATTCCTTGCAGATAGGTTTGCCTTTGTATTTTGGATTACCATCAGTGATTTTGCCAGTAGCTTTGTTTGTTTTGCAAATACAACAATCAACCATTGTACATTTGCCTAGAAAATCCAATTTATAAAAATTGGCAATTTATCAAAAAAGAGATAAATCCTAAGAAGTAGATCTACTATAGTTGTACAAATGTGATTTTTGTGGATCTTCATTTGGAGATAGGATTTGTTACTTTTGCGATAAAAACTGTTGTACCAATTGTATGACTGATGACAGGACTCGATGTAAAGAGTGTTACATCAATAAAAGAAGGCTTGGATGGAAAATGTTACTAAAGAAAAACAAAATTGTACTTATTTTTGTTGGATTTTTATGGCTATATGCTGTATTTCCAGGGCCATTTTTCCCAGGTCTTGAACCAATGTTTTACACAATATCAGTAGTAGCTCTATTGTTAATCATGATTCCAATTTGTTTTGCATTGTTTTTTTGGTCGCTTAATCCCCCAAAATCAGATGTTAGGAAAAGAAAAGACTAGATTTTTTAACTATATTAGATTGGAAAAAGTTAACCGTGATTAACTGATTGTTTGAAATTAATTTTGAAGTCTTGAACTAAATTTCAAAAATCCTCTAGGTTACTTTTCAAGTTAGTTCAAGGCCCCACGTATTAAAAATATGATTTAGTTCAGTTTATCATCATTAATTTGATTTAGAAAATTAGAATTTATCAGTAATCTCTTTTGTAAATTCTGTAGTAGTTTTATTTCCACCAATATCTTTGGTCTTTATTCCATCTTTGACAAGACCAAAAATTACAGACTCTAGTTTATTACCAATTTCGATACATTTTGAATCATTATGCTTTGCTCCAAGCCAATAAAACATCATCTTAATTGATAGTAAAAATGATGAAGGATTGGCAATGTTTTGTCCCGCAATATCAAATGCCGCACCATGTACTGGTTCAAAGAGTGCAAATTTATCACCAATGTTAGCAGCCGGTGCCATTCCTAATCCCCCAACTACCTGAGAGGATTCATCAGACAAAATATCTCCAAATAGATTTGTAGTAACTACAACATCAAACTTGTGTGGTTGACGAATTAGATTCATCGCACATGCATCTACATACATATTCTCAAATGTAATGTCTGAATATTCTTGTGCAACTTCAGCGCAAGCTTTTGCAAACATTCCATCAGTCACTCTCATGACATTAGACTTGTGAACACAAGTCACTTTTCGCATTGAATCTCGCTGTTTTGCAGTCTCAAATGCATATTTTGCAATTCTTTTTGAAGCTTGTTCAGATATTATTCTCAAAGCTACAGATACATTTCCCAAGCTAAATTCTTTGCCAGTGTAAAGATCCTCAGTATTCTCCCTCACAATCACCATATCGATATCATCACGCAATGCAGGCATATGAGGATAGGATTTTGCAGGCCTAATGTTGGCATACAAATCAAGCATACGTCTAAGAACCACAATAACATCTGCAGCACTCTCACCAACTGGAGCTTTAAGGCAGACATCTGATTTCTTGATTGCTTCAAGGGTTTCATCTGGAAGTGCTTTTCCGGTATCTTTTAGTGCAATATCACCAGCTATTAATTTTGTAATTTCAAATTTTACATCTGTTTTATCATTAATTGTATTTAGAACGGATATAGCAGATTCAGAAAGTTCAGGGCCAATACCATCACCAGTAATTAATGATATTTTGTACATGGAGGTTTTGCAAGAAAGGGAATTTTAAATGATTAGTTTTTTGCCAGTTTTTCTTTGAGTATTTTTTTTAGCATTATTCTATTAATTCCATCAATTACTGCCTGAACACTGGTAGTTACAATGTCTTCTCCAATTGCTTTTGCAGACACTTTGTTTCTAGCAGCATCCTCAATACGAACAGTTACCTCACACAAAGCTGTTGATCCGCCTGAAATTGATGCCAAACCATAATCCTTTATCTTTATTTCTGAAATCTTTCCAGTGATCTTTTGAATTGCATTTAGTGCAGCATCTACTGGACCCACACCATAATCAGTTCCAATAAAGTCCTCACCATCAACATTTAGTTTCACAAATGCATAAGGCATGGTTCCAATTCCAGTTGATACGGAAAAGCCAGTAAGATGAACAATTCTTTTGATTCCAGCTTCACCCAATACCTCAGATGCAATTGATAGTAACTCTACATCAGTAACCTGTTTTCCTTGATCTCCTAAAACTTTGACTTGAGATAAAATTTGGTGGGCTTGCTCGTCAGTTGGAGTAATTCCATATTCCTCAAGCATTGCATTCATTCCATGAATTCCAGCATGTTTTCCAACTTGTAACCAACGTTTTCTTCCAACTAATTCAGGACTGATAGGCTCATAGGTCAATGGGTTACTCAACACACCATGAGTGTGAATTCCTGATTCGTGACCAAATGCATTGTCCCCTACAATTGCCTTGTTTGGCTGAACCTGTACTCCCACAAGTTTTGAGATAAAGCGAGATGTCTCATAAATTAATTCAGATTTTATACCAGTTTCATATTTTTGGTCCCACTGCAAACACTGCAATCCCATTGCAAATTCCTCAAGGGACGCATTGCCGGCTCTCTCCCCAATTCCATTAATTGTTACATGTGCACATGAAGCACCTGCTCTAATTCCAGATAATGCATTTGCAACTGCCAATCCAAAGTCGTTGTGACAATGAAGACTCACTGGAAGGTGTGTTGCATCAATTGCATCTTTTGTAATTTCAGAAATGTATTCAGGAGTTGCATATCCTACAGTGTCAGGAATATCAATTCTGTCAGCTCCTGCTTTTGCTACCTCTCCAAAGACTTGTTTTAGAAATGCCCTATCAGTACGGGTTGCATCCTCTGCTGAAAACTCTACTTGTAGCCCCCTGGATTTTCCATACTCTACAGCTTCAATTGCCTTTTCAAGTGCTTTCTCTCGAGTTATCTTTAGTTTATGTTCTAAGTGAATGTCTGAGGTCGCAATGAATGCATGAATATAAGTTAATCCAGCATCAACTGTAGCGTCTATATCTTTTTTGTTGGCCCTTGCAAGACCACAAACTTCAGCAGATAGTCCTTCACTTGTAATCATCTTTACTGCTTTTAGTTCACCATCTGAAATTACTGGAAATCCAGCTTCTATTGCATCGACTCCCAACTCATCTAGTTTTTTTGCTATGGTTAATTTTTGATCTGGAGATAAGGAAATTCCTGGAGTCTGCTCACCATCTCGAAGTGTTGTATCAAATATTCTAATTCTCATGATCCGCTCCTTTGCAATGCTGCTACACCGGTTCTGGCAACCTCTAAAATCCCAAATGGTGCGGCTAGTTCCTCAAATGCTGCGATTTGGTCAGGTGTAGCAGTCAATTCGACCATAATAGAGTCTTTTTTTACATCATGGACCTTGCCGCCATAGGCATTTGCCAACTTGTTAATCTCCATACTATCATTAGCATTACTTAGTTTAATCTTAAAAATACTCAGTTCTCGATAGACGGTTTTGTGCTCATCAAGATACTTTACCTCAATGGTATCTATCATTTTATCAAGCTGTTTTACGATTTGAGTGACTTGCTTTTCATCGCCGTATGTGGTTATAGTCATCCTGGAGTATTCTGGATTTTCAGTAACTCCAACTGAGATGCTATCGATGTTAAAGTTACGAGAACGGAATAGATGAGTGACTTTGAACAAGATACCTGGTTTATTTTCAACTAGTAAAGAAAGAATTGCCCACATTACAAATCACACTAGGAGGGCAACACCATGTCTGCAAGAGAAGTTCCAGGAGCTACAAATGGTAACACATCTTCTTCAGGATCAATTGGAATATCAATTACCGTTGCAACATCACTACTTAGTGCAGATTTTATTGCCCCGTCAAGCTCATCCATTGATTGTGCGCGTATTCCTTGCGCACCATAAGATTCTGCCAGTTGAACATAATCCGGACAATGTTTTTGGTCAACACCAATCATTCTTCTTTTATAGAATGTTCTTTGCCATTGAGCTACCATTCCCAAAGTGGAATTATTTAACACAAATACGATTACTGGAATATCTTCTAAAACTGAAGTTGCCAAAGAATTTTCTGTCATGGCAAAGCTTCCATCACCTGCAATATCCACTACTGGAACATCAGGTCGTGCAACTTTGGCACCAATTGCAGCTGGGAATCCCCAACCCATTGTTCCAAGACCCGTAGAACTAAAGAAAGTTCCAGGTTGGATTACATCAAAGAATAACGATGCCCACATTTGATGTTGTCCTACTTCAGTAGTTACCACAGCCTCATGTGGAAGTAATTCACGGAGTTTTCGTAAGATTTTAGCAGCTCCCATTTCGCCTGGATGAAGCTTCAAGTTTTCTCGCCAGTATTCTTTGGTCTCCTTTACATGTTTTATCCAGTTGTTCTCTTCAGTCTTTTTGGTTACTTTTTGCATTAACATCTTTACCATAATTCTTAGAGATGCCCTAACGTCTCCCACTACTGCAACAGAGGTAGTTTGGTTCTTTCCGATCTCTGCGGGATCTACATCCATGTGAATAATCTTTAATCGTTTTTCAAAGTCCTCAAAGGTTCCTACAGACCTGTCTGAAAATCTAGTCCCAATTGCCAAAACACAATCAGCTTCAGTCATAATCCTGTTTGCCTCTGCATGTCCATGCATTCCAATTGGTCCAAGTGACAATGGATGATTTTCAGGAAACGCACCTTTTCCTTTGAATGTAGTTACAACCGGTATCATTAGTAATTCTGCAATCGCTTGAAGTTCTGCAAATGCAGATGAAATTATTGTTCCGCCACCTGCTAAAATTACTGGCTTTTCTGCAGAAAGCAGCATGTTGATTGCTTTTTCAACATTTACCATATCAGGGTCTGCCCATGGATGATATCCACGAATCTTAAATTCATCAGGAAATACCATCTCTGCTTCGTTTTGCTGAACATCTTTTGGAATATCCACTAAAACAGGTCCTGGTCTTCCTGTTTCTGCAATGAAAAATCCTTTTCTAATTACTTCTGGAATCTCACGTGCTTCACGTGGCTGAAATGCATACTTTACCACAGGATTTGCCATTCCAATAATATCACTTTCTTGAAAAGCATCACGTCCAATCATTGGAACAGGTACTTGCCCAGTTATTGCAACCATTGGAGCCGAATCTGCCTGTGCAGTTGCAATGCCAGTTAAAATGTTAGTAGCACCTGGTCCTGATGTTGCAAAGCACACACCAGGCTTTCTGCTAACCCTTCCAAAGCCATCTGCCATGTGAGCTGCAGATTGTTCATGTCGAGTCAAGATGTGTCTAATGTCACATCTTGCAAATTCATCATACATTGGCAGGTTTGCACCTCCCGGTAAGCCAAATACTTCCCTTACGCCTTCTTTCTCTAAGGCCTTCATCAGTGCTTTTGCACCTATCATACTTTCCATTTTATTTTCCAAATCAGTCGCCATAATTTTAATGTGATAAAATTTGGTGCACTAGAGCACACTATCAACTAGCAAAAGCAAGCCAGTGTTTTTATGTAATTTTTCTTTCATTATTTTCAAAAATAAACCCACAATATTCCTAATAAAGATTCTCAAAAAAATAATCGAAGAGTTGTAAGAAAATTTCAGAAGACTTAAACTGATAATTCCCAAACAAGTAACGATTTTGTCAGAAAATGAGGGGATTATCAATGTTATAGAGACTTTTTTTGAGGCAGGAAA
>JAOTYR010000068.1 GCA_029861785.1 Candidatus Nitrosopumilus sp. | reverse complement strand
TGTCTATGATGTGTAACATGATGATAAAGAATTGCAAGCCCTTCTATCATTCCAACAAAATGTCCATAATTCCAGTCTGATTTATTAATAAAATTCCATTTCTGTTTATCGTCAATGGTTGGCTTTGGTTCTTTTTGTTTTGTTATGATCTCACTCCACCTTTTAATTTCATGAAGAATTGAATTTTGAACTATTCTTTCGGGAGGCATAATGTCTAACAAGTAATAGATTTTAATAATTTTTTGGAATGACGTTTAGAAACAATTTCTGACAGATGTTAAATGTATGCATTTTTTTGTAGTGTTTTTTTGAGGGATTCACCTGCCTGATAATTGGTATCTTTATAAATTTCCTCGTTTTCTGGATTTAGAATTATTTATTATTAGATTTAAAAATTGAAAATGATTCTTTTTCGGTAATTTAATAAAATGTAAAAGGTTCCTGTTCAAAAATATTTGTAGAACTAAAGATCCTCCTCCATCCATTTCTTTCTAATAACAGCAAGTATCTCATTAATACTACATTTTATCATTAAAAAACACAAATTCTGAAATTGTGAGGAAAAAATACATGTTTGATTTAAGCGATGATATCAACCACTGAATCCTGTCCAGCCAACCTACTTTATAATATCCATATTCAGCCAAACTGAAAAAGGATTTTGAATGGAAAAAAGCCTGTCTATGATTCACCGCGCCGAGATTTTTTTCTAAATCAGAATAAGGTCATGAATTGTCACTTTAAAGACTTCTTGGTATTTATTGTCCAAATTCCTCTTCTTCATAATTTTTATAAACAAGCCTACCTCTTGGTTTTCGACATAAATGGCAGAAAAAAAATCCCTTAAAAAAGAAACAAAAAAGACTGCAAAAACCAAGACATCTACGTCTAAAACAAAGTCAAAAACTAAGAGTAAAAAAGAAACTCATGAAGATTATGGAGATGGCATAGCTATAATTGATGATGATCTAACCATCGATCAAGAAAAAATCAACGAGGAAAGAAGAGCTTATCTTGAAGAAGCAAGATCTCAGGAAGCATCAGATTAAGTAATATCCCCATAATATAGTTCTGAAATAAATTATTAATTCATAAAATTCTCCTTCAGATAATTGTGGATTGTTTTTTTGTTCAAATTCTCTTCTAATATCTTAACTAGACTATATCTACAAAAAGTAAAGTCCTCTTTTCATGATTGCATTTTTAGGAATCCTAAAGATTGAATTTAGGATGATTTTAAGAAATTGACAAGACTTGTTGCAAATTCATCCACTAGATGGACTTGATAATTGTTAGACATTGAAAATTCAAAACTCCATCAAATCTGAAATTCAGACAATTTTGACTTCAATCTGAGAAGATTTTGTAAATGTTATAGGTATGACTATTTTTTAAGAAGAAAGTTCAGAAAAATAGAACAGGTAATCTAGACTAGGTGTTTCATAATTCTATTAATGAAATTCTAAGAGGATATTTTAGTGACACTTCGTAATTATCAGAAACTTTTGGTAGGAACTTTAGCTATAGTTTTTGTCACCTGGATGACTAGTCCAGCTTATGCAACACCAACAGAGCACATAACAAATGGAGACTTTGAAACTGGAAGTTTGGCGGATTGGACAATTGTCACAACATTCTCCGGTGATTGGGTCATTAATGATGGAACTCTTGACCCTCAAGGTCCTGGAATTTCAATAGCCCCAATATCTGACAACTTTGATGCAATATCCATTCAAGATGCTACCAGTAGCGCTATGTTAAGTAAACCTTTCACAGTTCCCACAGGCATTATTTCTGCTAATGTGAGTTGGAATGATCGAATTCGCAACTTTGCAGATATCTTTGAGGATCCAACTCAGGAGGTACGAGTTGAAATACGTAATTCAAATGGCACTGAAGTGTTGGCAACAATTTGGTCAACTGATGCAGGTGACCCACTCAATCAAGAAGGGCCAAATTCTCGTTCATTTGATATTACCTCCACCTTACATGGTCTTGAGGGACAAGAAGTCAGATTATGTTTTTCGCAAGAAACAGGAATATTCTTTTTGAATTATTCCGTAGACAACGTTAGTTTAACTACTGAAACTGCTCTTGTAGCAGGTAAACTCTTACCACTTGATAGTTCAGCACTATTTCTAGCAGGAATAAATTCCATGATGGTATGGATGATTCCGATAGTTGCAGGACTTGCAGGTGCTGGAGCTTATATGGTAAAGTTTAGATTTGAAAAAGATTAATTCTATTTTTTCTATAAAATTAATTTAATAAAATATTTAATGTCCCCAACTAAACATATCAGAAAATAATTAAAACCATTTTTAAATTCAATTTTATTCTTTGGCAACTAAAAGATCTTAGACGTGATCACACCATCATTAAAGAAAATTTAGAACAAATCTCAAACCATCTATCCAAACAATATCATAGGTCAAAATTTAAACAAAAGACAAGAAAGGCAAATATTTTTCTTCATTTTTTGCAATCTATAGGTGAAATAAAGAAATTAATCAACTGTTTGTCTTACAGAGCAATCTTTATTCAATCCTACTTCAAATACTATAGTATGAGAGCATTATGCCTAATCACTGTCAAACCTAGTAAAGTAGATGCTGTCGTTCAAATATTAAAGAAGAAAAGAAAAATAATTAAAGATGTAATGATTGTGACAGGCAGAGCAGACATAAGCGTAATTATGCGCGGAACAATGGATGAAATTAATCAGATGGTTATAGATCTTAAAAAAATTAAAGAAATAGTTACAACTGAGACATTAATTGAAGTAGAGGTTGATTTAGGTTGGTAAGGGCAATTATTTTAGTAAAATCCCCAAAAAAACTAATTGCTGCAAGGCTTCGTAAAGTAAGCTCAGTTATGGATTCTTTTCCAACAAGTGGCCAATTTGATGCAGTAGCAATTATTGAGGTTGAAGAGTTGGGAAAAATAAAGGATATTGCCACTCAAATTCAAAAAATTAGCGGTGTAGAAAGGACTGAAACTATGGTTGAAGTCCAATAAATTTTCTTACTTAAATTATAATCTCTTGTGAATTTAATAATTTATCTGAAATTTTCTCTCAAATAAAAATAATATAAAAAAAAATATCAAAATCACTTCATATTATCATGATTGATAATTAGTTGGTTGTTGATATATACAAATTGATACTTTCTTTTTTATGAAACAAAAGAAATCTCCCAAAATTTTAGAAAATAAACACGTAGAATTAAAATCAATAGTCAAAACACCAATAACAGTTACTCCAAATACTTCATTGTTAGAAGCACGGGATATCTTACTAAGGCATAGAATTGGACGATTAATCATAGAGTTTGACAAAAAACCAGTAGGAATTATCACCGAAAAAGATCTTGCAAAAAGCATTTCAGTATTTAGTAAAAAACCAATAGGAAAAATTATGGTAAGAGACATAATGACAAAAAACTTGGTGACTGCTCCTCTAGATGCATCAATACAATACTGCGCAAACTTGATGAAAAAGCATGAAATAAGTTCAGTTGTGGTGGTAAGTAAAAACCACAAATTGGTGGGAGTGATAACTAAAACTGATCTTGTTTCAACTTTTTTGATTCAAAGTACAGCCTCACTGCCAATATCAAAAATCATGACAAAAAAAGTAATCACAGTTTCTCCAAATGAATCAATATTTGAAGTTGAAAGTGTCTTGTTTAATAATAATATTAGTAGAATAGTCGTAACAAAAAACAAGAGCCCTGTTGGAATAATTACATATCGTGATTTTATTCCCGCAAAGACTTTTGATTTGCATAAAGAGTTCACTGATCCTGTAGAAAGAGCAGAAGTAGCACAAAATTCTCAAATTAACGAGTTTAATGTTAATCAATTAAGCTACCTGCTTACCTTTTCAGCAAGAGACATAATGACAAAAAATCCATTTGTTGTATATCCTGAGGATGTTGTTTACACTGCAGCAATCTTGATGATAAGGCACAACATAAGTGGCGTTCCAGTTATTAAAAATAAAAAATTAGTTGGAATAATAACCAAAACAGATATTGTCAATATCCTGTCTGATGAAAAGATAACAAAATAATTTAAGAATAATATTTTCTGAAATATTTTATTTTAAATTTGTTTTAATAGTTTCTATCTTTTTCAATCACATACAACTAAAATATGTTTTAATTTTAAATTTTTTTTAACTAGTCAGAAGAATTATCGCGAAGGAATTAACGCTTTAAATGAAATTTACTCTGGTCTTGTAATAATGGTCAGTACAGAGACATTTATTCTATTAATTGCAAAACAGTAACCTTAGTGTGTTATCTTTGCCAGTAATCTTATCTCAAACTCGTAGTACTGCAAAAGGTAACGCATTTATCTTAACAGACTGATTCTTCTAATTTCCTTGGTGAGGATATATTTTACTCATAGATTGAAATAATACTTATTCAACATCGTCCCAAATAATCCTCAAACCCAAAAACTATCTCAGAAAATAGCTCAAAACAGTTAATTTTATTCTATTTGGTGTAGGTACTAAAAATCCAATTTAATTTCAATAATAACATTTCAGCAGAAATAGTGTCCCAGTTCACATGGGCATAATTTTTTCTTTCTTGGAAAAACCGATTATACCATCTATGTACAATCCCAGCACAAAAAGATCCTAGTAAATCAGTCCAAATCTCAAAGCAATTTTAAATCATATTTATGTAAATAACAAAGAATTTAACATACGGATGTAGAGGGGTTAATGTGAATATCAAAAAGGTAGGAAATGTTATCTTGGCGGTTCAAGACCTTGACAAATCTATAGCCTTTTATCATGAATTAATTGGTCTTCCAATTAAAAATCAGAGAAGATCATGGGTTGATTTGGGAACTACAGGTGCCCTACTGAGCATACATCCAGCATCACTTACTGCTGAGCATATTGGTAGCTCTATAGAAAATGGGATTACGATAGGATTTCTTGTAGGGGATGTAAAATCAGCCGTAGAGGAATTAAGAGAAAATGGAGTTAAGATTTATCGAGAAATTGTAGAACGAGAAGCTGGTAAAAATGCAGTTGTTCAGGACCCTGACGGATATTTAATTTCCTTGTTTGAACCTATTTTTCGAGACAAAGATCAACAAACAGGAGGATATCATGGTTTTACTCCTGCCTAAATTATCTTTTTAATTTTTAAAATAATCGAATTAATGGATTTTTCATTTCCGTCAATAGAAACATAAAATGTCATTTTGTTTTTTTGTAAAATAATTATTGAAACTTTTTGGTGTTCTAGTAAAACGTAATTCAGTTTACCCACTGCTTTTTCAGAATCCTTTCTTAAATTCATTAGAGTTGAAAGAATGAAAAATTCATTTTTCACTTGTTCTGATTTTAATAATGGCTTTACATCAGATCTGACAATTCCGGTTAATGTTCTCCCATATTGATTAATCACTCCAGAATATCTAACACTTTTTGAGGTTTGTAGAATTTTTTGACATTTTTTTCTATAATTGATTATTGTGTCTTTCCATTTTTCTGCAGGAGTCTTTACCATACTAAAACTTGGATTAGAAATTAATAAGGATTCGCACGTAGTTTAAAAATTTAAAAATTAACTCTATTTGTATTAAGTTTCTAATCTGTCTAATTTTTTCTTTAATTTTGTGTTTTGCTTAAATAATTTATCATTTTCCATCTTGAGAGAATCTATTGAATTCTTTTGTGAGTACAACGGATGTCCTGGAGGGATTATTGCCGAAGAATTCATTGCCATTAATCCTGATACATGTTGTTGATACATTTTTTGAAATCCATCTAATTTTTTATTAAGAGTGGATGCGTTTTGAACAAATTTGTCTCTAGTGGGATTCTCAAAAGTTTTGAACATGGGGTGTGTTAAACCTGGAGGTAACCTGGGGAATGCAAATGCTCTATGAGGAACCTCTGAATTTAATTCATAAAGATTTCTCAAGTGATTAATTACTTCATCATCCATGTTTTTGACTCTATTTTACTATATTTTTGCCTTGCTTTAGGCGTTTGATATACTAAAAAGTGTAATTAAAGTCCGTTTTACTCAAATTGAGCTGATCGCAGATCCTTATAGATTACCACATTGGATCGCTGATACGAATGACAAATTCAACAAAAAGATGCCTCAAATGTCACAAAGAAATCAAAGAAAAAAATTTACATAAAATTGTAATTTATGTCGTTCAAGGCCGATTCACAGAACATCATTATGAGCATATTGAATGTCCTGACAAGTTTACTATCTAATAGATCTTATTTCTTAATCTTTATCGTTTCTTAACACTTCACAAGGATATTCCAGGTTTTCATTCCTATATTTGTTAAAATCAATCTTCTTTGAAATCTAACTACTAAGTTTTCGTCACCATTAACTATCTAACCCATGTATTCATACACTTGAGATATGTTTTGTATCTTGTTTGTACATTTTTAAGCTTGAAATTTTTTAAATTATTTTTTGGAAAGGATGAGAATGGATATTGATTTTCTAGTCAAATTTTCAGGGTGAATTTTCAGGTAAATTTTTTGGTTTTTTTGGTTTTTTATCTGGAGCTTCTGCAAGTGGATCCCCTGCAATTTGTTGCATTTTTGATATTATGGATTTTGCGATAAATCCTGAGGCAAAACTAGTAACTGCAAATACTTTCCAATCACTTGTGCCTGCAACTAGTAAAAGGAGCCAAGCAATGATGGCCAAAATTGGAGCAAGGAAGAAAAGAGCAACCATTTCTAAAGTTTGGTGATTTACTTCAAAACTTATCTTAAA
>JAOTYR010000067.1 GCA_029861785.1 Candidatus Nitrosopumilus sp. | reverse complement strand
TTAGTTTGCTTGCTGCATACATTGAGGTAACTGCTGTAATTACTAAAAGAACAATAATCCGTGGTTTAGATACCTCCACAATTTCCTTAAATCCCAACCTCACTCTCCCATCTTCCAAAGCCATTTAATTTATTCGACTTTGAAGATCTATCCAATTTCAAAAGGAATAAGTATATCACACCTACCAGCTAGCATGAATGAGTAACTGGGACCTCATGATGCCAGGTATGGGATTAACAGCCATAGGTTTGGCCGGTGTAACAATTTCCTATATGGGGATAGCACATACTTTCATAGATGGAATGCATGCGCTAACTGGTCTTACAATGTTTGTAGGATTGATTTTCTTAGCTGCTGGAATTTTAGATGGAGGAATCTCAACTAGTAATAGGGCAAAAGCCACAACTTTGGTAATAATTTCAATTGCACTTGGATTTGGAATGTTTGCATTTACTATGAATACAATAGAGTCTACCAATGTATTTGCTGGAATAATGTTAGCAATAGCATTTCCAGCAATTGTAATTGCATATGTGGCAGCAAAAATGCCAACTCGTGTAAAACCAATTGGAGCAATTGTTGCCTTAGCTGGCATCACAGGAATTGTCACATTTGTAGCATTTGGTTTTGTTAGTCCAGACACTTACATTATTGCAGAGGAAATGGAAGTGGAAGAAATTGAAACTGAACCAATTGGCCCAATATTTCCCATTGCAATTTTAGTAAATTCGGCCGTACAAGGCAACCCAGATTATGATCCAGACGTAGCTTATGTTCAACAGGGATATGTAGTTGAATGGACCAATGAAGATACCTTTGCACATACTGTTACAAGCTCAGAAGATGTAGGAGAGACATTTGATTCGGGATTGATGAATGAGGGAGAGACATTCCAGATAGACACTAGCGAACTAGAGATTGGAGAATATGAATACTATTGTATTGTACATCCTTGGATGATATCTCAATTAATTATTGAAGAGCCAAAAGAACCTGTTACAGTTGTAATGCCTGATGGAGCAGGAATAAGACAAGAAGGACAAATTTACTACGACCCTGAAGTTCTTCAAGTATCTATTGGAACAACAGTTCTTTGGATAAATGAAGACAGTGCTGCACATACTGTAACATCAGGTAATGCCCAAGATGGTCCAGATGGAAAGTTTGATTCAGGCATGGTGTTAGCAGGTGAGTCATTTGAGTTCATCTTTGCAACTCAAGGAAAAGATGACTATTATTGTATCGTGCATCCTTGGATGGTTGGCTCTGTAGAAGTAGGATAAAATTGCATAAAATTATCTTAACAGAGTTACAAAAACAACTTCTTTCAAATTATGCAGAAAACGAAAAACCTAATGAATCATGCGCAATTTTATTTGGGACCAGAAAAACTGGAATAATTAAAGTTGAGAAAGTATTTCTTACAAAAAATATAGAGCAATCACCTACAAGTTTTACAATTTCTGCAGAACAAAGACTAGAGGCAGATAAAATGGAGAGAGACATGAATTTAGAAATTATCGGTATTTTTCATTCTCATCCAGATTCCAAGACATATCCCTCAAGTACAGATGAAAAATTTATGGAGTTAAACCCAGTTGTATGGATTATCTTTTCAGGAGTTTCAAAAGACCTTAGAGCCTATATTCTTGAATCAGAATTGTTAGAAATTCCAATAGAAATAGAGTAATCAAGATTTTAATCTAAAAGTGGCATTTTTTCCTTCTGCACTGTTAAGAATAGACTTTTCAGGAGAAACTATTTTCCCAATTATATTTACGGGAGATGCAGGAATAATTTCATCTTTTTTGCTAATTGGGGTGAGTCCATAAAAAAACAAATTGCCTTTCCAGTTGGCCAATAGGCCACATCATTTAGAGAAACAAGAGACTTTGCATTTTCTTCAAGAATATTAATCGGAGATGATGAGGTGTAAATCTCATCACCCCACACATTAAGGCTGACAGAAAATGGAAGATTGAAAAGAAATGATTCTACAGTTTTTGGTGAACTTTGATCGTTTAATTCTAAAGATATATTCGATAAATTTGGAATTTCGACTTGTATTAGATATTTCATAGATCTACATCAAAAGTAAATTAGAAAACCTTTACTTGTTAATAGTAGAAGAATTTAAAGATTTTAGTAGCTTTTTAATTTTTAAGTAGGTTTTTTCAAGTAAAGCGTCTTGATAATTACAGATATGTATATCTTGAAATCATTGGTATAGAACATAATGAAAAAAAAGAATGATATGGTATATCCTGCAGGATACAAGCCAACGGATGAAGATAAAAAAGCTATTGAAACAAGACAATCAATACTTAATGTAATACTTGGAGATCATTCTAAGGAAATATCAGAAGACCTCGATACTGATCTTTTTGAGGTTATGAAAAGAAGGAGATCAACTAGGAAATTTGATACAAAACCAATAGAAGACTGGAAAATTAAAAAAATTCTAGCAGCTGCTGACACTGCCCCTACTGCTGGAAACTTTCAGGGTTTTGAAATCTTTCATGTTAAAAATAGCGATATGAAAGAAAAGTTGGTTGGGGCTGCAAATAATCAACCTTATGTTAATGCGCCATTGGTATTAGTATATTGTAAAAATCCTAGTAGAGTAAAACTGCAATTTCCCAAAACAACTTTAAAAAAATTTGCAATTCAAGATGCCACACTTGCAGCTGCATATTCACAACTAGCAGCAACAGCTCTGAGCTTAAGCACTATTTGGATTGGTATGATTGATGAGAAAAAAGTGTCAGAAATTATTGGGACTGATTTAGTTCCGTCATCTATTTTGTGTATTGGATATCCAATTAAACGAAAATATCCAAAACCAAGAAGAAATCTTTCAGAATTAATTCATGTGCTAGAATAAAATTCAAAAAGAAGTTTTTAATAGTGCAATAACAAAAAAAGTAAGAGAAAATGACAACTCTAAAAATTACAGAAATAGAAGGAATCGGTCCTAGCTATGGAGAAAAACTTGAATCTGCCGGGATGAAAAATTCAGATGATTTGTTAGAAGCAGGGAAAACTCCTCAAGGTCGTAAAGATCTTGCAGAAAAAACTGGAATATCCTCAAAATTGATTCTAGAGTGGATAAATCTTTGTGATTTAATTAGAATTAAAGGAGTAGGAGAAGAATACTCTGATCTTCTTGAAGAGGCAGGAGTAGACACTGTGGTCGAGCTTTCGAATAGAAATGCAGAGAACTTGCAGAAAAAAATGCAAGAAGTAAATGAAGAAAAAAATCTAGTTCGAAAAACTCCAACCATCGATCAAGTAACTGATTGGGTAGAAGAGGCAAAAACTCTTCCTAGAGTAATAGAATACTAACCCAAAAAAAATATTTTTTTTATTTTTTCTATTAAAATAAAAAAAATCAAACTTTTGGACGAGACAAGTTTCAGTATAAAACAGATTCTAAATTAAAATACCTAATGATTTGAAAAGGTTCTTTAAGGAACGTATCCAATATGGAATTAAAGAGGGGGGGTGATAGATTGGCAGTGAAATTAATTGAACTTATGGGTTCTTCAGAAAAAAGTTGGGATGATGCAGTAGAAGAAGCAGTTGCAAAAGCTAGCAATTCAGTTAGAAACATTCATGGAGTGGATGTTCTTGGCTTTAAAGCAAAAATTGAAAATGGAAAAATAGTTCAATACAGAGCAGATGTTAAGATTGCATTCGTTTTAGAATAGGATGTTTACATACTATTTGTTTTAAAATCGAATGGATTAGACCACTTTATTTTTTATTTACTAAATTTTTATTTAATTCGTTTGTGAACACTAAATTTAGAATATTGTGTTAAGTAATTTAGTCTAAAAATAAGACTTTTAGGTTAAAAAGAATGTAAGGACTTTATGGAAATTTATGAAAAATTAGGTGAGTTTTTTCTAGGAAGACATTACAGTTTATCAAAAAAACAAGAAGAAGAATTACCCTTACTTTATGATGCGAAGAATCTTACTACACATGCTGTTTGTGTTGGAATGACAGGAAGTGGAAAAACTGGTCTCTGTGTTACTTTAATTGAGGAAGCAATTCTGGATCGAATTCCCACTATCATCATTGATCCAAAAGGTGATTTGGGTAATCTTCTTCTTACATTTCCCGACCTTTCAGCTGAAAACTTTCGCCCGTGGATAAATGAAGATGACGCTCGACGAAAAAAACTAGACCCTGATGAATTTGCAGAAAAGCAGGCACAGATGTGGAAAAAAGGATTGGCCAGTTATGGCCAGAGTTCAGAGAGAATTGATAATTTAAAAAATGCAGCTGATTTTGTTATTTACACTCCTGGCAGTGAAATGGGAGTACCGGTCTCAATACTATCTTCGTTTTCAGCCCCATCTAAAGAAGTCTTAGGTGAGCCAGACCTTCTTCGGGATAGGATTTCTACCACTTCAACAAGTCTTCTTGGTCTTTTGGGTATTGATGCAGATCCAATACAAAGCCGTGAGCATATTTTGCTCTCAACTTTATTTGATCATTTATGGCGCCAAGGGCTTCAAATAGACCTTGGAACAATTATTCAATTAATTCAGAATCCACCTTTTCAAAAGATAGGGTTTATGCAAATTGAAACTTTCTTTCCAGAAAAGGAACGCTTCAAGTTTGCAATGCAAATAAACAATTTGCTTGCTGCGCCTGGTTTTCAGGGTTGGCTTAAGGGTCAGCCCCTTGATGTTGATCAGATTCTCCATACTCCAGAAGGAAAACCTCGAGTGGCAATTTTTTCCATTGCACATCTTACTGAAACGGAACGCATGTTTTTTGTTTCGTTGTTGCTTAATCAGATTCTAAGCTGGATGCGAACAAGGTCGGGAACAAATAGTCTTAGGACATTAATCTACATGGATGAGATTTTTGGATACATGCCCCCCGTCTCTCAACCCCCATCAAAAAAACCGTTACTTACACTGCTTAAACAAGCCAGAGCATATGGGGTTGGGCTAGTGCTAGCCACTCAAAACCCTGCAGATTTAGATTACAAGGGTCTTTCAAACACTGGAACTTGGTTTATTGGACGACTACAAACTGAGAGGGATAAAGCTCGCATGCTTGATGGGTTGGAAGGAATTTCAAGCGGAAAAGGTTTTGATAGAAAGAGTATTGATAAAACCATCTCCAGTCTTGGAAAGAGAGTTTTTCTACTTCATAATGTGCACGAGAAAGGGCCAGTCATTTTTCATACTAGGTGGGCAATGTCTTATCTTCGTGGACCATTAGCTAGAAATCAAATCAAAATTCTGATGAAAGGTAGAAAAAAGATTTCTTCTTCAAACGCTAAAATTGGCACTTCCACTATTCCAACCAAATCAAAAAAACAAATTGAAATATCTGAATCCACTCGTCCAATTCTTCCTCCAAGTGTTCCACAATTTTTTATATTTGAAAAAAACTCTTCGTTTAATTTTCAACCTTCACTTATGGGGATTGCTAAAATCCATTATGTGGATTCAAAAACAAAGAAAAAAGTCCACGCAGAAAAAATATGTTTGTCGCTTTATTTGTACGAAGATATGTTGGATGTAGATTGGGAAGAAGCAAAAGAAATAGCACTAGAAGAACGATGTCTCAAAAAAAAGATTCCTAATCAAGGAACATTTACTTCTCTTCCAGACCAAGTAACAAAATCAAAAAATTATTCAAAATGGAAAAAAGAGTTTGATGATTATCTTTATCGAAGCAAAGGAATTGATTTTTTTGAGAGTAAGAGTTTCAAAATGAAATCCAAGCCACTTGAAAGTGAACGTGATTTTCGTATTAGATTAGGTGAGAAGGCAAGAGAAATGCGCGATGCTGAAACAGACAAACTGCGTAAAAAATACCGATTAAAAACGCAAACTCTTGCTGAACAACTTCGAAAAGCTAAGCAAAAAATAGAAAAAGAAAAAGAACAATCTAAAGGACGAAAACTACAAACAGCATTATCTATAGGAGCATCATTACTATCTGCCTTTTCTGGAGGGGGAGGTCTTGATATGTCTACATTGAGCAGGGCAACAACTGCAGTAAGTAATGTTTCCCGTCAACGACGAGAACAGGGAGATGTCAACCGTGCGGGTGAAACTGCCGAATCAATTACAGAAAGGATTAATGCTCTGAATGATGATCTTCAACAAGAAATTGATGGATTGCAAGAACGATTTGACCCACTTTCTGAGGAACTTGTTGTAAAGCAGATTAAACCTAGAAGGTCTGACATCGACATTAAAACAGTAGCTTTGGTCTGGACAGCAGAATGAGGAGAAATTCATTTACTAGAAAATTGAATTGTTCATACCATATCGATCTTAAAATAAAATAATTTAAACAATTTTGAAAAATAAGGATCGGTTTATCTATGAGAAAAGGTCAATGAAAGTATGGGATTTTTAGACAAAATCAAAGACAAAGCTGAAGATGCTGTCAAAGAAGGCCTTGAAAAAGGAAAAGAAGGAATCGAAGGTGCAGTTGAAAAAGGAACTGAACTTGGAAAAGAAGGATTTGACAAAGCAAAAGATGCCACAGAAAAAGGATACGACAAAGCTAAAGATACAGCCGAAAAAGGCGTTGATAAAGTAAAGTCAGACTAAATCCATTCACATTTTTTATGCATTTTTACTCAATTTTTTTTAACCATCATTCCCCTTATACTGCATATGAATGAAGGTGGAACAGATTCAAGAATATGGCAAAACTTCGATCAAATTATTTTACCCGAGGAACTGTTTTAACAGTTTTCGCTCTCTTTGCAGTCTCATTCACATTTAATGGAATTTCCAATCAGGTTGCTTTTGCCCAAGAAAGTTCAGAAAATATCTGGTTAGGACCAACTACTAATGCTCTATCTTCATTCTTTAGTCAAGTTGCAGAATCTTTACCAAAACTTATTGCTGCAATTATCCTCTTGATCATCGGTTGGATTGTTGCATCAATCATTGCCAAAGTTATTCAAAAAGTTGCTACCGTTGCACTCAAAACAATGAACAAAGATGAAGAT